>DASYKL010000346.1:0-4626 GCA_035995405.1 Chloroflexota bacterium | reverse complement strand
TTTGGGCTTCCACGCTCGGGCGATCGTCCGGATGGATGCACTCGAGGCTGGCGCGCAGGGTGCCCGCCGTTGCCCGGGGCGAGCCGCCACTGATGGCCGACATCTCGTCCGACCATGTCACATGGTCGTTAGTCACGTCGTAATCCCACGTGGCCATATGGCTGGCCTCCAGGGCCAGACGAAGACGCTGCTGGCTGGTTTGCAGCGCCTCTTCCGCGCTGCGTTTAGATTGGCCGACCTCGGTCGCGCTATCGGTGAACAGCGACACGGCGCCCCTGACCGTGCCGCTGTGGTTGCGCAACGGAATGCCCGAAACGCGTACTCGCCGCGCATCCACTTGCTGCTCGCCTGGCAAAATGTATTCCTCGGCCGGTACCAGCTCACCGCGGAGTGCGCGCGCCAACGGTGTGTTCGAGGCAGTAACGGCATGGCCCGTGCGTACCTCGCGCAGGCCGCAGGAGGAGTCGACGAGCGAGCTGCTGGATTCGATCGCATCGCCGAGCAGGGCGCGGGCGGCATGATTGGTCACGAGCGCGTAACCCCGCTCGTCAACCACCACTACGCCGCTTGGCACATGCTCGAACACGGCTGCCAGCTCGCTGGCGGACAGCCCCGCATCATTGGACATAGCTAGCGCCGGCCCTTCCCGTCCACCTCGGGCGTCACATTGACCGGAGGGGAGCATGGTGTGTGCCGGCGCCGCGTTGGCACGCCGTTTGCCGCAATCGCACGTTATGCACCACCAGCTGCCCAGACTGTCACGCTCAATGTTCGCTCGGCACTCGGTCGGCCGTGGCCATGTGTTTTGGATGTGCCTCGCCTCGAGCGCCGGCGGTGCGCTGGCAGCGTATTTCATGGACGATCAGCAAGGTCGCCGCCGGCGCCACATCCTGCGCGATCGAGCGCTGGCACGCTGGCGGCGGCTGGGCCGTGGCATGCTGCGACGCTGGCGTGGTGCTGCCGCGGAGACGTATGGCATGTCGCATCGGATCGTGCACCTGGTTCCACGAACAACGGATGTGGCCGACGACGAGACGCTGTGTCAGCGTGTCGAGAGTCAGTTGTTCCGCGACCGCCATATCCCCAAGGGCAACCTGAACATCTCCTGTGAGCACGGGTTGGTTATCTTGCGGGGCGAGCTTGAGACGGAAGCTGACATCGAACACATCGAGAGCCGTGTCCGACGCGTGCACGGGGTGCGGGGCGTGCAGAACCTACTGCACCCGCAGGGTACGCCGGCGCCGAACAAGCAGCGATCGCTGGCTCACTAAAGCTCAACCAGGATCCCTTCGCGCACGCCGAACTGCGCCAGCGGCTCGAGCACCAGGTCGAGCGCGGCACTGATCTCGGCAACGGTGACCATGCGGTTCAACTCCAGGGTGCGGATGGTGTCTGGCTGCAGATAATTGGCGAGCATCGTGAAGTCGGTGTGGCCCATGCCTGGCGCGAGGTGGTCGCGTCCATCGCGCGTGTCATGGATATGCATGCCGACAATCCGCTCACCGTAACGGCGCAAGAACTCTTCGTGTTCGAGAAAGCCCAGGTGGTCCAACTTGGCGCCATGCCCGGCGTCATGCCAGTAGCCAACCGGTAGGCCGTCAGTCGCGCCAAGCACGGCGGCGAATTCATCCAGGCTGGGGATCTCGTGGTAGCCATCGCGGCACTCCACACCGAGGCGCACGCCGGTCCCACGCGCGTGCTCGCCAAGCGTGCAGATACTCTCCAGAGCCGCCTCGAGATGTGGCCCTTTATTGGCCTCGCGTTCGCGCCAGGCCAGGTCGCGTTGCTCGACATGCTCCTCTGACAGGCGACCCGAGCGCTTGATGACGTCGAATAGCCAGGATTGACGCGACGCGACGCCGGAGTTCCCCAGGTGGACGACGATGGCTTTCGCACCCACCTCCACGGCGGCATCGATGGTTGCTTTGTGCGCATCGACCGAACGCGTGCGTTCTGCCGGATTGGTCGAGGCCAACCAATCACCGATCGGTGCAGCGTAGCCGTTCTGGCCGGTCGGAACCGGGCATGGTCCATGAAGGCTGCCGATGTGCATGCCGCGGCGGGCCGCCTCGTTGGCCAGAGCCCGCAGTGTCTCGATCGTGAAGTGGGCGTAGGCCTCGATGCGGCGGAAGCCGAGGTCACGGTGTTGTTCGAGCAAACGCTCGGGGCTGGCGCCAGGTCCGTTCCATGCGGTCGACAACCCGATCGGTTCGGTCACGAGTGTGACTGTAACGGTTCATTCGCTTCGCGCTTCGCGGGCAGCACGGCCGCGACGGCTAGCGCCGAAACGGCCACCAGCGTCCACAGGATCGGCTCGTAGCTGTGCAGCACATCGTAGGCGGCCCCCGCACCCACCGGAGCGGCAGCTTGGGCGAGTGAGATCGCGAACTGGAGCACACCAGCGATGCTGGCGAACTGAGCGCGGCCGTACAGGTCGCCGATAAGGGCAGGTCGGGCAATCGTATTCAGACCGCGCTGCGCGCCGAAGAGCACGACGAACAGCAGCACACCGGCCGTCGAGCGAAACAGCAGCAAAACGAGCAGCGACAGCGGCTGCAGGACGAACATGGTGGCGGCGAAGATGCGAGGGTTGGCGCGGTTGCCGAACGGCGCCATCAACAGACGTGCGGCGACTTGCATGGCGCCAACCAGACCGGTGACCGTTGCTGCAAATGTCGCGTCATAGCCGCGGTCCTGGAGATAGGGCAGCAGGTGGACGCCGACGGCGATGGTCGAGATGGTCGTCAGCCAGAAGGCCAGGACCAGCCAGCGGAACGACGCGTGTCTCAGCGCCTCGCCGACGTTCATCCCTGGAACGGCGGGTTGGCCGGTCTTCGATCGGCCGCTCGCATCGCCATCCGGGTGGAGGCCCAGGTCCTCCGGGCGACGGCGGAGCAAGAGCGCGTGTGGGGCGATGGTGCCGACGGCCAGGATCATGGCGAGCGTGATGAGTGATTGCCGCCAGCCTTGCGTTTGGACAAGCCAGCTAGCGAGCGGAATGAAGATCGTGCTGGCGAAACCGGCCATGAGCGTGATCACGGTGAGTGCGCGGACGCGTTGGCGCTCGAACCAGTGGCTCGCCGTGGCAAAAGCCGGATCGTACAGCGTCGCGGACATGGTCAAGCCGATCGCCGCGAAGATCAGGTAGAGCTGCAACAGTCCGGTGACCTGCGACCAGGCCACCACGAGCAGGGTGCCGAACAGCGAGCCGACGGTCATCAGGACGCGTGGCCCATGACGGTCAAGCCAGCGGCCGACGGGGATGGCAGCGACGCCGGCGACCAGGAGAGCCAGTGAGAAGGCGCCGGTCATATCGCCGCGTGACCAGCCCAGGTCGGCTTCCATGGGTGTGAGATAGACGACGAAGGCGTAGTTGAGGACACCCCAGGAGATGGTTTCGGTCACCCCCAGGACCAGCATCAACCACCAGCCGTAGTACAGCCGCACTGAAGTACACGGTACCCAGACGACGCTAGCGCCGCCTGTGGCCGGATTGTTACGAACAGTTACTCGATCGATGGGAAACTGCTGCCAAACCGTGCCCAATTTGGTTGCGTCGCGGCTACACGATCAGAAATCAGTTGTCCTAGGATTTTTGCGCAGTGACGACCGACCGTCCGCTTGTGCTCGTCGTCGAGGACGAGGACTCCATTCGTGACGTCATCGTCGATGTCCTCGAAGACCGTGGCTATCGTGTCGTCGCCGTGGCTAACGGTGCCGAGGCGCTGGGCGTCCTCGATTCGGTGCAGCCACAGGTAATGGTGCTCGACCTGCTTATGCCGGTCATGCATGGCTGGCAATTCATGGAGAGCTACCTGGAGAAGACGGGTGGCGCGCCAATCCCCATTGTCGTCGTGTCGGTCAATCCAGCGCTGCCGCGGTCTTTCGATCGCTTCGGCGTGCGCGAGGTCGTGGCCAAGCCGTTCGACATTGACGCACTGGTGGCGGCTGTCGAAAACGCGGCCTCTACGCTCTCGGCTTGAATACGGACACCGTACTGCTCGATGTCCAGACTACCCTGACGCCTGCCGAGCATCAGACCCATCGGCGTTATCCGTTCGATGTTCCGCCGGGGTGCCAGAAACTGGCCATCGAAGTCCGCTACGCGCCCAAGTTCTTGTCGACCGAGGAGTCGATTGTCCTGGCTAGCCAGGCAGTAGGGGCGCAGGCGCGTACGCTCGCGGAGCGTATTGGGCCGGCCGAGGCAGCCCAGTGGACCGCGGACCAGGGGCGTCCTACGACGAATATGCGAATCCCGAACTTGCTGACTATTTCTGTGGATGACGCAGCCGGCAAGTTGCGCGGCGCCGGGCATCGGCACGCGGCGGAGCAGACCCTGTTTGTTGGTCTGGCTGAGGCTTCACCAGGCTTCGTCGCTGGTCCGCTGCCAGACGGGATCTGGTGGCTGACGCTCAGCGCGCACACGGTCGTCTCGTCTCACTGCGAGGTGTCTATCGTGATCCAGATGGGTGCGGAAAGCGCTAGCAGTCTGTCTTGAGGGTCGCGTAATTCGGCGTACAGACTGCGCCCGCCCGACTCGACGCTGACCTCTCGGATGGTGGCGGCGGGGTCGCTGACCTGCGGGGTCCAGCCTCGCTCGGTGACACGTTCGCCAGCCAGCGCACT
>DASYKL010000345.1:0-2125 GCA_035995405.1 Chloroflexota bacterium | reverse complement strand
ACAGATCAAGAAAACCTACGATCCGACCAACCTGTTCCACCTGAACCACAACATCAGGCCGGCGGACTGAGCGCCACCGAGCGCGCACTGAGACCGAGGTTCGTTGTGCGCGGATGGTCGGTCATGGAGGTGTAACGCTCGCCCTTCGCGCGGACTGTCCTGACCCTCTTCGCGAGCAGGCACGCGATATGAATGTATCAGCGGCGTCTGCCAGCCAGGCACGATTGGTACTGTGGAACCGGTTTCGCATGGCTATCCAGGCTCTCGGGCATGCGTCGATGAGTAGGACGCAACCGTGCCACGACTGCCCCCGTCGCTCCGGATAAGTGCGATTCCGTTGCGACCTGCTGGCGTTGCGTCGCGGTCAGCTCGCGCAGCGGTTCAACGGTGATGGCGAACTGTCGGCCTGAGCGTCGCTGGTGCCACACCCCACCGACGACGCCGTCGACGAGAAGCACCGGGTAGTTGCCGGCTTGGCCCGTCGGCGTCAGCCCGCGGGTCGCAGCCGGGCCTGGGTACAGCCACTCCCGAGGCTGGCCCGCGGTGCGCGGCTGTGCTCATGAGCTGACGCCAACGGGGCCACATCCCCTGAAACGCCTGTATCGTCCGCTCGCCGGCCCACGGGCCTGCGCGATCCACGATCACGTCCGTCAGCTCGTCGACGGTCAGCTCCCTGTCCGTCAGCGCTTCACCGATGGCTGCGAGGACCTTGTCAGCCTGCTTGGAGGTGAAGTGGACCGGGTCGGGATGCATCGGCACCGACGATGGCAGTGCCGACAATGCCCCCGTCCACATCGGCAGGTCGACGGTAGGCAGCAGGTGCACGGTGCCGCGCGGACCGAACGTCTTGACCAACGTGCGGTCGTTCCAGAGAGCGTGCTGCACATCGGCGCGGGTTGCCCCAGCGACGCGCCGCCCGATCGAGAGCTCCGCGGCGCTGAGGACCTGGGCGTGCGCGCCGCAGAGGACGCCGGCGATGTCGGCAATGCGCAGGTCCGTAGCCGGTTGGATCAACGCGTGTCGGGCCATCCGCCGAGCCGTGACGCCGCTCCAGGTGAGCGAGGCCATGATCGTCGAATTCGGGGTCACAGACACACATTCTCCCTGGCTCGGCCCACAGCGGTCACATCAAGACCGTGGCCTCGGGTCGGCAGCATTAAGTCGGCCGATCCGCGAGCGGGCCGAGCTGGGGGCGGCCGATGGTCAGCACGCCGGAGCGCCGGAGGCCGTGCCCGTAACCACCGCGCTGGCATTGGCAAAAGGTTCACCTGGCACGATCGAGATCAAGCATGCCGGCTCCCCCGGCACCAGCGGCGGCTCCGGTCGCCAGTCCCCGGAGGATGCGACCGGCAACAAGCTCGGGCAGGCCGTTCGCTTCGGCCAAAAGGACGACGCCGGCCGCCTCGATGAGACTGGCGGCGAGCAGCACGGGGCGACGTCCGATCTAGTCCGAAAGAGAACCGACGGTCAGCAGCGTGGCGAGTATGGCCAGCGCATAGATACCGAACACCGTCGCGATGGTGATTGGGCTGAAGCCCCATCTCGCCTGGTATGAGGCGTATAGCGGAGTAGGTGCGATGGACGCCGCCAGAAACGCGACGATGATTGACGCTTGCAGATCCAGCGCCGCCCGAGGAGGCAGGTGGGCAACGTGAACGGAGGAAAGGCCAGCGACGTGAGCCATGTCGAGTCTCCTGCGGGCATGCGGCTGGCGGAGATCGGTGGCCCGAAGAGGTGCCCGGGCTCGCAGCGGTGGTGGCGGTCGTGGACCTACGTGGGTTGCGCGCCGCGGCGGTTTGGCCACGCGACCCGCGGAATTCTCAAATTGCTGGGTGCCGTCTCGGCGACCTCGACATCAGGATGGAGCTGTCGAATCGCGGCCAGCATCTGGCGGAGCCCGACAGAGCCTTCGTAGCAAAGCCCATCAATATAGAAGGTTGGTGTGCTTTTTACCCCGCTGGCGAGGCCCTCCGAACGATCGTCCTCGACGCGCTGGGAGTACACACCATCCGCGAGCTCTCGCGCGAGCCGATCTGCATCGAGCCCCAGGCCAGCCGCGTACTGCAGCAGACTGGGATCATCGAGCGCGTTCTGGTTCGCGAACAGTGTGTCGTGCATTTCCCAG
>DASYKL010000344.1:0-6768 GCA_035995405.1 Chloroflexota bacterium | reverse complement strand
GCCGAGAGCGGTTCTCGATACGAACGGACGAACAGTAAGACGGCGATCAGGCTGAACGTGACCATCAGCACGTCGTTGTGGGCGTTCGCGCCTACCTCGAACAGCACCAGCGGGTTCCAGGCCAGCGCTGCCAGGGCGGTGGCGCGTTGGCCACGGGTCAGCGACGTCAAGCGACCGAGGACCAGCCAAAGCAACGCCAGATTGACCAGCAACAGGCCCTGGGCCAGAGCGCGATAGGCGATCGCTTGCTGGGCGATGGGCAGGCCGCCGAACACGCGAGCCATGGCCCATTGCACGTCGAGCCAAACCGGACCATAAGGTGTGGGATAGGTGCGCCAGATGATCGCCACCCACGGCAGGACGCTGTCCTTCGGGGTCGCGCTCGGCGGCCAGACGTAGGGGTTCAGCTCGTACACGGCTGACAAACGGCCGTAGGCGATGTAGCTGAAGACGTCCTGGGAGAACAGCCCCGGCAACAAGAGCAACGTCGCTTGAAAGACGAGCGCGGCACCTATGACGAATGGCACGGCCGCTCGGAGCTGCGCCACGCCGCGATTGAGGAGCCACAGGCCAGTCAGATAAGCAAGGCCGAGCCAGACGAACACGGCGGCCAGGGCTGTCGCGGGTGCCGTGTACACCGGGTCGCCGAGCGCATCGGTCAAGGGTCTGTCGGTCAGAGTGGGCAGGGCGTGTTGGGCCATTGCCAGGCTGGCGCTGAAGACCTGCGCAACCAGGGGGTAGTCGGCCAGCAGGGCCGCGTTGAAGAGGGCGCTATGAGAGAGCGCTCCGCTCAGCGGCCACAACGCTAACCAGCCCAGCTCGAGCGCAGCAGTGGCGACCACGAGCGACAGAAGTCGCACGCCCGAGAGGGTAACCCGGCGGGCTCTCCAGGTGGGCGAGTACTCTCAGCAGAAGATGCGGCTCCGGCTGGCTTGTCTCGCTGCAGCACTCATGGTGGTCGCCGCCGGGTGTGCACCGTCACTTCCTTCACCGCCCTATCTCGTCGCGGTGTTCCCTGCCGTGAACGCGACGCTGCCGGTCACGCAGCATGTGCTCGAGCTGCCCTTCACTCGCCCTCTGGATCCGGAGACGACGTGGGCCGCGGTGTGGCGCGACGAGGATGGAGCGCCGATCGCCACGGACGCGATCGTCGACGCGCGCACGGGTCGCCGCCTGCGGGTGAACATCCTGAAACCGGTCGCCGGCCAGTACCGTCTGCGCTGGCACGCGGTCTCCGCGCGTACGGCGGCTACGACCAATGGCGAACAGGTCTTCTCCATCCAGGACGAATCGATCGCTGCACCGCGGCTGCAGGTCAGTCGGATTACCGCCGAGAGCGGCGACACCGTGCGGATTACGGGCGATGGCTTCGGACAGGACTGCCCGGTCAAGCTCACGATCGGCGATGACGACCAACCACTCAGCACTGTTGAGACCAACCCGGAGGGCGGTTTCGTCACCGAAGCCAAGGTGCCCGTTGGTATCCCTTTCGGGCTGCAGCCTGTCTCAGCCGTTGACGTCTGGGGCGACTCGGCGACCGCGGCACTGCAGGTGCGCTGGGGTGGCTGGCCGCCACTGGTCGCGTTTACCGTCGGGCAGCCTGGGCCGCGTTCGGGCGAGATCACCTTCTCGCTCAGCGTGCGCAACCGTTCGGATTATCTGCTGGAGCACGTTCGGGTGATCATGAGCGAGCCCCAGGACGGCACGTTTGTCGCCGCCGAACCGCAGGCGCAGCGGCGCGAGCGAGCCATCAGCTGGGACATTGCGGTCCTCGATCGGGGGGTGGTTGGCCCGTTTCGGGCGACGTTCCGCGTGCCTGGCGCGGTCGCTGCGCACGCGCGCATCGAGTTCCGACACCGTCGGCCGCGCGGGTGCACGGGCGACGACTGTCTGCCGGCGTTCATCAGCGAGACGATCTCTGACTCGGCCCCCGTTTACCCGAGGAGTGAGGATCCAGCGCAAACATCAAGGCGCTAGCGCAATGCGTGTGGCCAAGTGGATGAGCTCGCCGCGCAAGCTTGTTGGCCGGGCCGCCAAGGATGACGCTACCGGGCTGGCGGGTGAGATCGCGTATCGCTCGTTCCTCGAGTTGTTCCCCTTCTTCGTCTTCCTGGCCACGTTAGGTGATTTCCTGCAGAACTCGATGCACATCGATAATCCGGCGCGGCAGATTCTGGACTGGCTGGAGGAGAGCCTGCCGCAAGGCGCCGCCGATCCCATTCGGCAGCAGCTCGAAGCGGTGCTTGGTAGTCATCAGGACGGCCAACTGGCGTTCCCTGTGCTTGGCGCGCTGTGGCTCGCCGCAGGCGGCGGGGCGACGCTGCTCAAAGCGATGAATCGTATTTACGACCTGGAAGAGACCAGGCCATTCTGGGAACGCTATCTGGTCGGGCTGTGGCTGACGATACTCGGCGGACTGGTGCTTGTGTTGGCGCTGTTGCTGATGTCGGCGGGTCAGTTGATCGGTCAGCAGGCAGGCGGCTGGTACTGGTTGGTCGCTAGTTGGCTGCGCTGGCCGTTGCTGGTCGTGCTGCTGCTGATCGAAGCGGCCGTCGTCTACCGGGTCGCGCCAAACACCAAGCCGGCATGGAGTTTCATCACGCCCGGGGCAGCCCTCTTTGCCGGAGGGTGGCTGGCGGCGAGTGGTTTGTTCGGTATCTATATTGATAAGTCAGGCGGGTACGCCCAGACGTACGGTGTGCTCGGCGGGGTAATCGTGCTGCTGCTATGGCTGCAATTGACAGCCCTGGCACTGCTCCTCGGTGCCGAACTGAACAATCTGCTCGAGCATCCGGCTAGCAAGCCGCGAGGCTAGCGGGGGTGGCGATGAGTTGGGTGAGGCGAGCCGGGAAAGGTCAGCCCGACTTCCAGCCCGCCCGTCGCTGTTAGCGCCGAAGTCAAGGTGCCGCCCTGACGGTGCATCAGCGTGCGACTCAGGTGCAAGCCGACACCGAGTTGGCGCGGGACACCGGTGCCCTGCACGCGAACGGTCAGCAACGCGGTCTTGATATTCGGCTGCTCGAGCCTGATTTCGATGGTCGAGCCGCCCGCGCTGCGTTGCAGCGCCTCGTCGAGTACGTGTTCGATGATCTGTCGAGTATTGGCCGCGTCAAAGCGGGCCAGGACCGTCGGCGGGGCGTGGACATAGAAGCGGCGGCCTGGTGTTCGACGTCGAACGGCATCCGTCGCCGCATGCACCAGATCGACGAGCTCGCCATCCTCTGGTTTGATGCGTACCTGCCCGCCATGCAACCGCCTGAAGTCGGTCAGCACGGCTGACAGCCGCTGCAGCTCGGCCTGATCCGGGCTCGCCTGCAGACGGTCGGCGAGAGCATCCAGGAGCTCGTCACGCGCGGCGATCTCCGATTGGGCATCCGAGCGTGCAACGCGCTCCTGGACGAGCTCGAGATTGGTCAATTCGAGCCGCTTGCGATGCGTCGCGTCGCGGATGACTGCCACGGCGAAGCGTTGACCAGCAGCGCTGTTCAGCTCGCTGAGGACCATTTCGACGCGGATTGATTCACCATCCTGGCGATGCGCAGGCATCTCGACCGGCGCGTCGGCGTCGACGATGAGGCCGCGGCCGGTACGCATGTAGCGCTCGATGCCGGCCCGATGGAGGTCGGCGAGGGGGGCGGGCATCAAAATCTCGACGGACCGCCCGATGGCGTCGCTGGCCGTATAGCCGAAGAGCTTCTCAGCGCCGCGGTTCCACAGCACGATGGTGCCGCTCGTCAGACCCGCGACGACGACCGCGTCGAGGACGTGGTCGAACAACACACCGATCCCGAGATCGGCGGCGGCCACAGGGTGTTCCGGCGGCTCTGCAGCGGCCGCCGAAGCCGCGGGGGCTTCAGACGCCGTACGGTCGAGTTGATGAGGCGAGGTGCGTGCTTGTCCGTCGTGGCCCAGCAGCAAGGTCGGAGTGACCACCATACATGTTAAGTGTGGGCTCCGGGCATCCTGATTTCATCACGGATAGTCCCGATCTCTGGCAATATCGGGAGGGTCGAAGTATTTCTCGGGAGTGTGACTACGTCTCGCAATTGAGTAACGAAAGACCTGCTAAATGTGCACTCGAAACGTGTGTTTTGGGCACATGCCTTGCCGATTGAATGCAGTGTTGGAAATCCCTCTGCACTGGGAGATGAAGCACGGATGCAATTCTTTGAGAACTGGTGGGAGCGCGCGCCACTGTATCTGCGCGCCGCGTTGTTGGTGGTGACGATTGTGGGCGCGCTACTCGGGCGGCCAGCGGACGCGTACTGGGAGTAAGCGCTCCTGTAGCACGGGCGCGCGGCCGAGCGTTGCACGTCCGTGCCTGTTTAGAAGACGTATAGTTGCGCTGATCGGTTCGCCGACAGATGGAGCCACACGACCCCACGGGTGGAGCTCGACCTGAAGCGAGTCTTCGCCTGCGCCCGCTCATCACCGTAGGTACGCCGCTGTTTGGACGCGAGGACGACCTGGCTGTCGTCACGCGTCTGATCAGCAACGACGGTGTGCGCTTGTTGACGTTGACTGGTGCAGGTGGCACTGGCAAGACACGCCTGGCGTGTGCTGCTGCCGTTCGCCTGGCGGCGGATTTTGGCGACGGTGTCTGCTTCGTCGATCTGTCGGCCGTCGAAGACGCCGCGCTTGTGCCTGCTGGAGTGGCTCAGGCCATCGGCGTTCAGGAGTCGGGCAGCGAGCCACTCGAGGCGATCCTGGGCGAAGTGCTCGGGGATCGGGCGATTCTGCTGGTCCTGGACAACTTCGAGCAGGTCCTGGGCGCTGTTCAGTTCGTGGCCGAGCTGTTGGCCAGCTGTCCGCGTCTGGGACTGCTGGTCACCAGTCGCGAGCCGCTGCACCTGCGCGCCGAACAGGTTCTGCCAGTCCGCCCCTTGCCAGTACCGGGCACGGCGGCGAGCGATCCGCGCGTGGTTGCCAACAACCCGGCGGTCGCGCTGTTCGTGGATCGCGGGCGCGCTTGTCGGCCCGGCTTCGACCTGACCCATGAGAACGTGCGGCCGATCGCCGAGATCTGCACCCGTCTGGACGGGTTGCCGCTGGCGATCGAGCTCGCGGCAGCGCAGCTGGGAGTCTTATCCCCGAAAACCATCCTCGAACGGCTGCTTGCACGGGCGCCATTTGTGCTCAGCGGCGTGTCTGATCTGCCGTCCCGCCACCGCACACTGCGGGCGGCGGTCGCCTCCAGCTACGACCTGCTCGACGCGGCAGAGCAGAACGTCTTTCGCTGGTGTGGTGTCTTCGGCGGCGGGTTTACGGCGGCGGATGCAGCAGCGGTATACGTGGATGGTCAGGCCGACCTGGACATGCTGCCGAGCCTGGCGATCCTGGCCGACAAGAGCTTGATCCAGGTCACCGAAGATGCCGACGGCGAACCGCGTTTCCGCTGGCTGGAGACGATTCGATCGTTCGCCGTCGACCATCTGACGCTCAGCGGCGAGCTGCCGATTGCCCGCCGCCGCCACGCGGAGCACTATGTGGCGATCGCCGAAACAGCCGAGGCGGCGCTGGTTGGTCGCGACATGAGCCGTGTGCTCGCCGCGTTAGAGCGCGACTATGACAATTTCCGCGCGGTGTTCCACTGGTCTCTCGAAGGGGATACGGCTGACCTCGGTCTCGGGTTGCGCTTGGCGGGGGCCATGTATCGCTTCTGGAACCTGCGGGGTCACCTCAGCGAAGCGCGCCAATGGCTGGAGCGCGCGTTGGCTCACGGCGACAGTCAGCCGACCGTCGTGCGAGCGAAAGCGCTGAACGCCTCAGGCGTGCTCGCGGGCATGCAATCCGACGATGCTCGGGCAGAGGCATGCTTTGCAGAGAGCCTCGCTCTGTGGCGACTGGTCGGCGACACAACGCGCGTCGCGGCTGCCGTCGGCAATCTCGGCCAGGTGGCCCAAAACCGCCGCGACGTCGAGCGTGCTATGAGCTGCTTTCGCGAGTCGATGCAGCTGTACGACTCGGTTGGGGACCGCCGTGGCGTGGCGGTGTCGCTGGGCAGCGTGGCACGTCTGGAGCGGCAGCAAGGGCACGATCGCCAGGCGGTGCCGCTATTCGAGCGCAGCGTGGCCTTGTTCCGTGAAGTGGGTGACGATCGGAGTCTGGCGAACTCGCTCGGCAATCTTGGCCACTGCGTGCTGCGGCTTGGCGACTTATCCCAAGCGCAAGCCTATTTCACCGAGTCGCTCGAGCTGCGTCAGGCGCTGGGCAACACCGTCGGCATCGCCGAATGCCTGGAAGGCTTCGCGGCGCTGGCCAGCGCTAACGGTCGGCCGCGGCGCGCGGCACGTCTGTACGGCGCTGCCGAAGCCCTTCGCGAGATCACCGGCGCGCCGCTCTTTGACGCCGAACGGGCCGAACACGACAAGTCGGTCAAGGCAGTCAGGCAGCGACTCGGCGAACGCAGCTTGCTCGGCGAGTGGTCCGCCGGACGCGCACTGGCCCTCCAGGACGCGGTCCGTTTCGCGTTGCGGGTCGCTGGCGATGAGCCGGCCGAGTCAGGTGAGGGCGGACGGACGTCTGAGCGCTCAATTCTTACGCGTCGAGAGCTCGAAGTCGCGGCGCTGGTGGCTCGCGGATTGACCAATCGGCAGGCGGCCGAACGGCTCCTCGTTGCACCGCGGACGATCGAGACGCATCTCGAGCACATCTTCGCCAAACTGGGTGTCCAGACACGCGCCGAGCTGGCGGCATGGGCGGCGCGCGACGACCTGCTCGGCGCCGCTTCTCTCACAGGTCGACCGCGCTCAAGCTAAGGGCCGCCTG
>DASYKL010000343.1:0-4916 GCA_035995405.1 Chloroflexota bacterium | reverse complement strand
TACAAGATCGTCATCAACCTGTTCGGGCTGCTGTTCATCATCGGCTTGCTCATGGCCGCCTACCGCCGCTATGGCCAGAAACTGCCCAAGTTCAAACGTAGCCTGTCGGACGACACCATCGTCCTCAGCGTCCTGCTCTTTCTAGGTCTCACTGGATTTCTCCTGCAGGCCCTCAGGCTGGCCGCCACCCAGGACCCAGCTGCGGCCATCCACTGGGTCTCCTATCCCGTGGCGCTGGCCCTCGGCGGCGTCAGCCCAGGTGTCCTGCAGGGCGCCCATGCCGTGACGTGGTGGTCGCACATGCTGGCCAACACCGCGCTGCTCGTCTATATCCCGGTCTCCAAACTGGCCCACATCTTCACCGCCCCGACGAACGTCTTTCTTCGCGCGACGGAGCGCAGCGTGGCCTTGCCCCTGATCGCCAACATCGAAGAACAGGAGCACTTCGGCGCCGCCAAGCTGGAAGACTTCAAGTGGCAACAGCTCGTCAATCTGGACGCCTGCATGCGCTGCGGCCGCTGTCTCGATTTCTGCCCGACATACAACACCGGCAAACCGCTGAAGCCCCGCCAGCTAATCGTCGAGCTGGGCGCCTATATGGACCGCCAGGCTGGCCTGCTCGCCGGACCGGCTGGTCCGCGCCTCGACCAGGCCGGCGTCCGCGGGGCCGAGCTTGTCGCGGCAGGGGAGCCGTCGTTGGCCCAGGTGCCGGTGCTGGCCAATCTCATCGGCGACGTCGTCTCGGAAGACGAGCTATGGGACTGCACAACGTGCCGTGCGTGCATGGAGCAATGCCCGGTGCAGATCGAGCACGTGCCGCTGATCGTCGAAATGCGCCGAAATCTGGTCCTGGAGCAGAGCCAATTCCCGCAGGAGCTGGTAGCGCTGTTCAACAATCTGGAACGCAACGGTAACCCGTACTCGTTTCCAGCCAGCACACGAGCCGACTGGGCCGCGTCTATCGGCGTGCGCGAGCTGGCATCTGTCGAAGATCCGGCTTCACTCGAAGTTGTGTACTGGGTGGGCTGCATGTCGTCGTTCGATGCGCGCAACCAGCGCGTGGCGGCTGCGCTGGCCAAGATTTTCAAAGCTGCCAACGTCGAATTCGCGATTCTTGGCAAAGAAGAAAGCTGCAGCGGCGACCCCGCGCGGCGGGCTGGCAACGAGTACCTGTATCAGATCCTGGCCCAAACCAACATCGACAAGCTCAAGCAGTACAGGCCAAAACGCGTTGTGGCAAGCTGCCCGCACTGCTTCAACACGTTGAAAAACGAGTACCCCCAGCTGGGCGGCGATTTTCCCGTTGTCCACCACAGCCAGTTCATCCAGGAGCTCATGGACGCGGGCCGCTTGACGGTTCCGCCAGGGACGTTAGATCGCCCGGGCATGGCCTATCACGATCCCTGCTACCTCGGGCGCTACAACCACGTCTACGACGAGCCGCGCGAGGTCATGACTCGTGTAGAAGGGGGCTTCGTGGAGCTACCGCGCTGTCGCGAGAAAGGCTTTTGTTGTGGTGCGGGCGGCGCGCGAGCGTTCATGGAAGAAAAGCGCGGCACGCGGATCAGCCATAACCGGCTGAACGAAGCCATCGGCACGAGCGCCAGCGGCGTGGCCGTGGCGTGTCCGTTTTGCGTGACGATGTTCGAAGACGGCGTCCGAGCCTTGAACGTCGAAGAGACGTTCGCTGTCAAAGACATAGCCGAGCTTGTCGCTGCCGCCCTCCCCTGACCTGCTCGTCGCCTTACCCGATTGCGGCGCGCGATTTTGCTAACGTTGACCCCGATGGACATCGTCGTCACCGTCAAGCAAGTCCCCGACCCGGACATCCCGCCGACGCACTTCAAAGTGGACGAGGCGACCAAGAAGGTCATTCCTCCCGCCGGGGTCTCGCCAGTCATGAATGGCTACGATGCGCATGCGCTCGAAGCCGCGCTGAAGCTCAAAGAGCAGCTGGGGGGCAAAGTGACGGTCGTCAGCCTGGGTGGAGACTCAGCACGCGACACGCTCAAACGCGCCATTGCGATGGGCGCAGACGCGGCTGTCCATGTCAACGATCCAGCCCTCAACGAAGCCGACAGCACCACCACCGCCCGCGCACTGGCCGCCGCTATCAAGAAGCTAGGCGCGTTTGACCTGGTCCTCAGCGGCCGCCAGGCGTCCGACACCGACGGCGGTCAGGTCCATCTGGGCATCGCCACTCACCTCGGCCTGCCGTCCGTCTCACCCGTCCAGAAAATCGAAGCAGCTACCGCGGATGCGCTGGTCGTCGAGCGCATCGTCGAAGACGGCTACCAACGCCTGAAAGTACGTTTGCCGGCACTGCTTGGCATCTCGAGCGAGATCAACGAGCCGCGCTATCCGCCGCTCAAAGGCATCATGGCCGCGGGCCGCGCCCAGATCCCGGTGTGGACGGCCGCCGACCTGGGGCTTGAAGGCGCGAGCGGCAAAGTGCAGTTGCGACGGCTCTTCGTCGAAACGCGCGAAGCCCGAGTCGAGCTGATCGAAGCCGATACGCTCGAAGACGCCGGCAAGAAGCTCGCCGACAAACTGCGCGAAGCGAGGCTCGTTTAGGACATGCCAGGAGTCCTGCTCATAACCGAAGCCGCTGGCGAACAACTCGCGGGTACGACCGCTGAGCTTATCGGCGAGGGCACTCGTCTCGCGCAGCAGCTTGGCGGCGCACCAGTGACCGTCCTCCTCGCAGGCAAGAACGTCCAGGGTCTCGCCAGCAGCCTGGGCCCGCTTGGCGTCGACCAGGTTCTTGTCGCCGACAGCCAGGCGCCTACCCCGCCATCGCCACAGTGGCTGCTCGCGGCGGCCGAGGCGGCTGCAAAACAGATACAGCCGGACGTCATCTTGCTGACCCACGCCGGCGGCAGCCGCGACCTCGGCGCCGCCCTGGCCTATCGACTGGACAGCGGCATCGTGACCGATTCGACCGCGCTGCGCGTCGAAGGCAGCGACGTCATCATCACCAAGCCGGTCTTTGGCGGCAGCGCACTCGCCGAGTTTTCGATCTCCTCCTCACCGAAGGTGGTCACCTTGCGGCCGCGGGCGTTCGAGTCCGATGAGGCACCCGTCGCTGGCGAGGCTCAGGTCGAGGCGCTGTCCGTGCCAGAGACCGATGGAGCGATCGAAGTCCTCGAGGAGATTCGCGAGCAGGCAACGACCGGGCCGCGACTCAAGGATGCGAAGGTCATCGTTTCAGGCGGCCGTGGTCTGGGTGGGCCCGATAACTGGAAAGTCGTGGAGGAGCTGGCGCAGATATTGGGTGGTGCCGTGGGCGCAACCCGCGCCGTCACCGATGCCGGCTGGGTGCCGCCGTCACTGCAGGTCGGTCTAACCGGGGCAACGGTCGCTCCGGACCTGTACATCACGATCGGCATCAGTGGCGCGGTGCAGCACATCGCTGGCATCTCCGGTGCACGCAACGTGGTAGCGATCAATCGCGATGCTGACGCGAACATTTTCAAATACGCACGCTTCGGCGTCGTGGGCGATTGGAAACAGATCGTTCCGGCGTTCACCCAACGTCTGAAGGAGCTGCGCGGCTGAGACTCGTCCTCCTCCTGGTAGTCGTGGTCGTCGCGCTGCTGGCGGCGTGCTCGGCGCCGTCAGCAACAGCCCAGCCACAGATGGTGCGCGGGGTACTGCTGGATGTGGTCAGCCCGTCGATTCAGCAGGTGGATCGGTTTACGCTGCGCGCCGACGACGGTCGAGAGCTGGCCTTCGTGGCTGCCCCTACGTTCAATCAGGGCGCGTCGCATGTCATGACGCCAGGCCATATGCGGCAGCACATGGCGCTGGCCGACGCTGTCGAAGTCACCTACCGCGAGGAAAACGGTACGCTCATCGCCCTCAGCGCCACCGACGCCAGCACCCCGTAGCCTGTTCTGCTGGCACAAGCTTTGCCTCTGCGGCGGCTATGACCATGCAGTCGCCGGAAGAGCAGATGCTCGAATTGCGAGAAGAAGAGCTTCTCGTCCATCGCGAGATGCGCGACCTCGGCGTAGCCCATATCCGCACCCACATCGAAGAGGTACCGGCCCGCATCGAAGTAGACGCCTTTTCTGAGGAGGTGGAGGTCGAGCACGTGCCGGTCGGCGAAGTCGTCAGCGAGCGCGGCGAGCCTTACCAGGAGGGCGACACTCTGGTAGTACCCGTGTACGAGGAACAGCTGGTCGTCACCAAGCGCCTGCTGTTGCGTGAGCAGCTACGTATTCGTCGCGTGCGCACGACGCAGCGCCAGTTGTTCGAGGACACGCTCCGCCGCGAGCGAGCCGACATCGACGACCCGAGCAATACCGGATTGGTCCACGAGCGCTATCCCGATGGGACTCCAGAGGGCGTTCGCATGACCGACGGCCATCACGACGACCAGGACGTGGAGCACGACCGCGAGGAAGGTGGCCTGGTCAACCTCGTACGGCGAGCGCTGCAGTGACCGACCACGAACTGGCACCTACCGAGGCGACGATCGAGCGTGCCGAGAACGGTTGGTCGATTCGCTTGCCCTTGCGTCGCGAGGAGCTGCGCGCTGAAAAGCGAACCGTCGTCGCCGAGCGGCTGCTGATCCGCCGCAAGGAGGTGGCAGACGTGGCGCATCTGGAAGCGACCGTGCGTCGCGAAGAGCTGCGCGTCAGTGGCAGTGAGACGCCAGTGCACGACCTCGACGTTACACAGCCGCTCGACACGACGACCCGCCTGCCACGCTAGGCGCTGGCCGGCTATCCGAGGACGGTCTTCAGCGAGGGTTCGAGCTCTTCGATGGGCGCCGCGCCTTCGAAACGATCGCGGACGATCCCCGACCTGTCGACCACGAAGGTCCACGGATCGCTCGGCAAGTGCCACTCGTCGACAGTCTTGGCCACCTTCAGCGCATCGAACGGATACTGATAGATCTCGACGTGGAC
>DASYKL010000342.1:0-7563 GCA_035995405.1 Chloroflexota bacterium | reverse complement strand
CGATGCGTCCAGCGCGTTTATCAGGCGTCGGTTGCGTCACACCGCGCTCGCACCGCACAAGTCATGCCGCTCACGTAGCCGCGACAATCCCGGGGCTTCTTAACCGATCGCGCCCCAGGTCGTCACGTTCATGACGTCGATCGCGATGACCGGTCGCTCCTCCAATACCATCGCCCGGTACTGGGCATACTTCGCGCGCAGCATCCGCACCGCGTCGTCATGCTCCGCACCCACGTCGAGTACCCGCGCGGTGCCCCGCACCATCAGCCAGCCCAGTCGGTTCCAGTCATGGTCGTCATACACATCGGCGACCAGCGCCACCTGAGGATTGACTGCGATGTTGCGCAGCCGCTTCAGCCGCGTCGGCACGGCCTGCTTCGGCTTCTCGTCGATAGCCACGTACAGGGTCTCGTCGGCGAGCGCAAAACACACCGGCACCACTTGCGGTACGCCGTTGGCGTCGGCAGTAGCGAGATGCGCCACGCGCTGGCGATCCAGAAAACCGCGTGCTTGATCGTCGATCATGGCCGCGTCTGCATGAGTGGCGCTCGCGTGTCATGCTAGAAGACATGATGACGATCGTGACGCACGTGACGTTGAAAGAAGGCGCCGAGCCCGAGTGGGACGGGGCCATGCGCGAACGCCTGGCCGCCGCGGCCGACAAGCCTGGCTGGCTAGGCGGGCAACTGATGATGCCGCTCGATCACCTCAATCGGCGCGTCATCGTCGGCACGTGGCAGACTCGCGCCGATTGGGAAGCCTGGCATCAAGATCCTGCGTTCGCCCAAACGCGTCAACGTCTGGAAGGTCTAGAAAGCGGCCAGCCCGAACAGTGGTGGCACGAGGTACTCGACTTCCGCCACGCGTAAACGGCAGACGGCCTGGCCGCCCGTTGTCAGCTGCCTGACACCACGGCCAGTGCCGCCTTGAGCCCCGCCAGGTTGCGTTCAATCTCCGTACTGCGTGGCGTGCTCAGCTCTACCAGCACCGCCGGAACGCCGACCTCGCGCAGCCAGGAATTCATACTCCCACTGGCCGTATACGACAGCGGACTCCGCACCCCACCTGGTACGCCAGGCGCCGGCCACGCGTAGCCGCTCGCGTCGGCGTACGCCCGCGACAACTCCCCCGACACGCCGTCACGGCCGCCGAACATGAACCCACCGGCGCTGTGGTAATTCACCACGAACGCCGGTTTGTTGGTGATGATCCAGTCCGCGAGGGCCCGCGTCTCCTGTTCCGAAAACGGCTCTGGCCCGCCCAGCCCAAGACGAAAAACGGCGTTCGAGTCATACGCGTCCGAGCGCCAATCGCTGCCACCCCAGTTGCGATTCGGATCGACACCGCTGGCAAACTGGCGGCTTCCCGCGGCGAGCCCATCCGGGTTGGCCACAAGCAGCACGTCTAGAGCAATGCCAGGAGGTACTTGCTCCGGTTGGGCCGAAAAGTACTCCAGCAGCCCACTCACCAGCTGCACCGTATTGGCCTCAGGCCCGCCATGCTGCCCACCGAGAATCAGCACCCGCTTCGGACCAGGTCCGAGCGAATACAGCACCAACGGTGAGCCCGCCTGCGACACCCCAATAATCGTGTTCGCCGGCTCAGCCCAGACGGTCGGCGCGATGAGCAGTATCCACGCAACACTCAGTACCAGCAGCCCGACTGTCCGCACCGTCGTAACGTACAACGTCACGCCCTACTCGCCGTAAACACTGACGCCTGGCCTACTGCTTGCGGCACACTATCTGAACACCCTACTATCCCCGCGCCGCGCCTCCCAGCTGCGCGGCCAACGAACTCTCCCTTCTTGCCACACATCCCCCAGCCGTGGTCCAGACCGACGCTTCGCTGAGCCACGACGACGTGGCTTCGACTCCCACTCCGCCTGCCGGTGACGGCGTACGCCATGACGTCCGCTCCGTCAGTTTCGCGCTGAGCGGAACCTTCGTTCTCCGTTGTGCGTCGTACGCCGCCGGTCTGATCATCCCCGTCTCGCTCGGCCTCCGTAGCCGAACTGACGCCGAAATGTCGGCCGTCTATGCGTCGCTGATTGGCGTCGCGTTCTACTCGGCCGAGCTGCTCGGCGCACCGATCTTTGGCGCACTGTCCGATCGGTTCGGTCGCAAGCCGTTCATGGTCCTCGGGCCCATCTTCGGCGGCGTCGCCATCCAGCTACTCGGCGTGACGGCGATCCTCCCCGTTTTCATCCTCGTCCGCGTGCTCGAGGGCCTCTCGACGGCCAGCTCGGCGCCCGCCACCCTCGGCTACATTTCGGCCCAGACAGCCGGCTCCGAGCGCTTCCGCAGCCGCGTCATGGGTTTTTACGAAGCTGCTACGGTGGTCGGCCTGGCGGCTGGCGCCGCGCTCGGCGGGCGGCTCTACGAGCACTTCGGCCGCACGGCGTTTTCGCTGATTGCGCTGGTCTACGTCGCCGCGCTGGTGCTTTTCCTGATGGTGAAACGGCATGGCCCGCTCGCTCCGCAGCCAAAGCCTGGTGGCCCGAACCTGCTTCGCCGTTTGCTCAACCGACGCATCATGCGTTTCGCGCCAGCCTGGCTGGCCGCCAACGCGGTGCTCGGTGCGTGGCTCAATACTGGCCCCTACCTGGCGGCCTCGGCGCCCGATCCCGGCCAGTTCCTGATGCAGCAACGCGGCCCAGGTGAGATCGGTACCGCGTTCATGGTCTTCGGCATCGTCTTCACCCTGGGGGCCATCGCCTGGGGTTTCGTCATGCCGATCATCGGTCGCCAGGCGACTTTGCTGATTGGTGTCGCTGGCCTCGGCTTCACCAGTGTCACGCTGTGGCTGCTGAATGGCCTGGCGCCCGATCCCGTGCATCGACTGGTCCCGTCGGTGCTGGCGCTGGTGATCCTCGGCATCTTTGTCGAAAGTGGCTTCACCCCCGCCGCGCTGGCCTATCTGGCTGAGATTGCCGAAGAGCAAGCGCAAGACCGCGGCTCGGTCATGGGCATCTACTCGGTGCTGCTGTCGTCGGGGCAGTTGGCGGGGACCGCGCTGGCGGGTCCCTTTGCCGCCTACGCCGGCTTCAATGGCCTGATCGTCCTGACGGGCTTGTTGACGGCGATCGCGCTGTTCACCGTGTTGCTGCTGGGGCGCGCCGAGCGGCGGCCCAGACGGACCGCCGCCACCGCTTTCCCGTAGCCGCTACAAGCCCGCCGCGCCGAGCACCTGCTGGTTGTTCGACCGCTCCCGCAGCGGCACCAGCCGCCAGCGGCCGTAGCCGACGAACGCCACGATCAGGCCGACGACGGCCGCGAAGGCCGCGCTCTCAGGCTGCTGTGCAGCCAGCTGGTACACGGTCGCACCGATCGTCACCAGGACCAAACCGCCCGCTGCCAGGGGCGTGAGGCCAGTCCGAATGTGTGTCACGCCAGGCAAGATCAGGCCGACCGCGCCGAGTACTTCGGCCACGCCGATGAATCGCACGAACAGCTCAGGCAGCAGCACTGGCATGTTCAACATCTCGAGTGGCAGGAACAGCTTCGGCGCGCCACTGCCCAGGCCGAAAAACAAAGCGACGAATCCCTGTAGGACCCACAACAGCACGTTGGTCTTGTTTGAAGTACGCATGGTTTGCCTCTCAGTAGCCACAAGTGTGTGCCGTCAGACGGTTCAGGTCCGCGTCGCCATGGGCGTCGGCTGCGAAATCCTGATGTGGTTGCCGAACGGATCCCGCAGGCCAATGTCGATCCCGTAAGGCTGCTCGACGGGCTCCTGCGTGAATTCGACGCCTTTGGCCGTAAGTGTCTCGTACATCTTGCGAACGTCATCGGTCGTGAACCCAACGGTGAAGCCGGTCGCGCCTTTGGTCACCAGCTCCCGAACCTGTGCCGCGGACGCTTCATCCATGGACGGTGGCGCCGGCAGTTCGAGCAAGATATCCCGTCCTGGCTGGCCAGGCACGCCGACGGTCAGCCAGCGCATAAAACCGAGCGGGATGTCGGCGGTCACTTCGAGCCCCAGCTTGCCGACGTAGAAGTCGAGGGCCTCGTCCTGGTCGAGTACGAAGATGTGCGAAATCGTGATTGCGTTCAACATGTGACCAACTTTAGTGGTCGGTTGCGGCGCTCGCTTCTCCAAAACTGCTCGGTCGCATCCAGGACATGGTGAAGCAGGTCGGCACCGCGCGTGCCCGCGCAGTCCCCTTGCGATAGGCCGACGGCGACTTGCCGACGATGTCGCAGAACGTACGGCTGAACGTGCCCAGGCTGTTGAAACCGACGTCGAGGCAGATGTCGGTGACGCTGCGGTCGGTCTGCCGCAGCAAGAACATCGATCGTTCGACGCGCCGCCGTTGCAAGTACCGATGTGGTGTCTCGCCGAAGGTGAGTCGAAAGGTGCGGCTGAAATGGGCTTCCGAAACCAGCGCAATCCGCGCTAATGCCGGTACGTCCAGTGGCTGGGCATAGGTCCGATCCATGGCGTCGCGAGCCCGCAGAAGCCGCCGATTCGCCTCTTCCACCGCCCGCTGCATGAGTCGTGGTTGATTTCACCACAGACACGGCGCGCCGCGAGTGAGTATGCGTCGGGGCGCGCTCCCCGACCCCGTAGCTCCCCAGCCCCCGTAAAATAGTCCTCATTGGCCCGCGAGTACGCAGTCCTCGTCGTCGCCACACTCGTCTGGGGCTCCGTCCACCCCACCGTCAAATTCGCGCTCGCCGAGCTGACATCGCTGCAGCTGGCGCTACTGCGTCCGCTCTGTGCCTGCACTGTCCTCACGATCCTGGTCATCGCCACCGGCCGCGCACAGGGGTTATGGCGGGAGCTCCAAACCGCGCCAAGAACGCTGGTCGCCCTGGGCGTCCTGGGCTACGCCACGTCCGGCACGCTGACATCCCTGGCTCTGGGTCTGCTTCCCGCCGGCGTGACCAGTCTGATCTCGAACGCCAGTCCGCTGCTGGTCGTCCTCGGTAGCCTGGCGCTCTTCCGCCAGCGCATCGGCCCACTTGAAATTCTCGGTGCTGTAGTCGGCTTCGGCGGCCTGGTCCTTCTGAGCGCTGGCGATCTGGAGCAGACCGGCGATCTCAGCGCGACGGTCGTCGGCAGCCTGCTGGCGCTAGGCTCCGCCGCCTCGTGGGCTGTCTATACGGGCATCGCCAGGCGTCTCGGACGAGCAGACCCGCTGATCACGACCGCCATCACCAGCGCGGTAGGAACGCTGGTGGTCGCCGTCATCGCCGTCCCGACCCAGGACTGGACTCGTTTGCAGCACGCCTCAACGCCAGTCCTGTTAGCCACCGTGTGGGCCGGCGCCTTTGCCACAGGCAGTACCTATGCCGCCTGGAGCTTCGCCCTGCGGCGTCTGCCAGCCGTGGCGGTCGCTCCGTTCGCCTATCTGATCCCCGTGTCAGCGCTGCTGATCTCCCACCTCTGGCTGGGCGAGCCATGGACGCCGACGGTCCTGCTCGGCGCCGCCCTGGTCCTGTGCGGCGTAGCGCTGACGCAAGCCACCCAGCTGCGTCTGCTCCTGCGTGCCCATCCCCACCCAAGCCCTCAGAGCTAATTCCGCCCAGGCTACACTGATGCGGCGACGCGGGAGTGGCGTAACGGCAGCCGCGCAGGTCTTAGGAACCTGTGCCCGTAAGGGCGTGGGGGTTCGAGTCCCCCCTTCCGCACCCTCAGGCCCAAAATACAAAGAAATTGAGTTCGAGTTCAGCACTGTTGTTCTATTACCGACCCTGGCCGCGTTGCCTCAGAAATTTGCCGACCGAAATGAAGCGTTTGCCTCAGATAAGAATCCGACCGAAGGTGAGGTCGGAGAGGTGCAGCGAGCCAGTCGGCATGACCTGGTGCGGGCGTTGGCGCCGCGGTACGCGCACGTGAGCAAGGGCGAGAAGAGCCAGATCCTGGACCAGCTCTGTGAGGTGGCCGGCTAGCGGCGGAAATACGCTCTGACGCTGCTCAAGCACCCGCCGCCAGAGGTGTCGCCGATCAAGCTCACGCGAAGGCGCTCTCCGAGCTACGGGCCAGCCGAGGTGGAGCTGCTCCAGCTGTGCTGGCGCTCCTCGGCATCAGCACCGGCCACGCTGGGCAACTGCTAATCACCGCTGGGTAAACCCAAGCGGCTCCATAGTGAAGCAGCGTTTGCCCATCTGTGGGTGCAGCTCCGGTCCCAGCGTCCTCAGGTAAAACGACGCGTCATCGGCTGAACTGGGGCGGCGACTGCCAAGCCAACTCAGCGTTGCACCTGATCACGGTCGTGCGTCTCCGCTATTGCCCACGCACCCGTGCCACGCGGCGCGCCGGACCGCCGACGGCCGAGTCAAGCGTCAGATCCTGCGGTGCCTCAAGCGCTACATCGCTCGCGAAGTGTTCCACGCTCTTCTCGCCGATCTTTGCCCGACTTGACGGTCTATAGGAACGTCGGGTCAAGACCATGCTTCAGGTATTGCGACTGGCCTGCGAGCGCGTGAGGTCCATCCCGTGGCCGACGTCACCATGGCAGTCGCCGCCGCGTTCCCGAACTTCAGCAACAGCGATCGCACCTGGAGGTCGACGTACACGACGAGCACCCGGTTCGCCCTCTTCGCGCCTGCATCCCGCGCATTCTCAGGGCGCCGCATGCTCAGCGACTCTGAACATAGGCAGCGCTCAGCGCCGCGAGCGCGCCATCGGTCGGCACAGCGTTCTGGTCGACCAGACCGAATACACGATCCAACTCCTCGGGCCCGTTGGTCGCCCAGGTATAGGCCAGGCCCCCCAACACGACGTCCGCACGCGCGCGAATAATCGTCCAGTCTCGCTGATAGCCCACTGGCCGGTCCGCACGACCCGCCCCGCCCGGCCCGAACTCCGAGATGAGGAGCGGGCCACCCATCCACTGCGCGGGCCAACGCGCGATAATGTCCTGCAGGCGACTCGACGAATACACATTCGCGCCGTAGATCAGCCAGGGCCGCTGGACTCCGGTCGCCTCAAATGCCGGTTTCAGCCTGGGCAGGTACATGTCCTCGGCATCGCGGTACACCACCGGATGGTTCGGATCGAGCTGATGGATGCGGTCCACGAGCACGGGCAAGAACGCCGCGAACGCGTCCGCACGCGCATTGGCCTGCGGGTCGTTCTGTTTGCTGACAAGGTGCGGATACAGGATGCGGTGCAGGTTCTCGTTGCCAGGGGCCCACATGCGAACTGCCGCAGAGTTCTTGTATTTCTCAACGTATGCAGAGACGTGATCCAGGATGCTCTGTTGCACGTTCGGATTCTCGTAGGGCCAGTCCTGGTTGAGCTCGAACGGCATCACCACACCAACGTCATTGCGCGCAGCGGCATCCAGTGTCACGTCGTCGAACTGGGTCTCGAACCAACCCTCGATGGTGTTGACGCCGAGGCGGCGCATAGCGCTGAAGTCGCGCTGATAGAGTTGCGCGCGCTCGCCGCCGGCCAAGCCCGCGTACTGCGGGTTGTACCCGACACCGCGCACGACCGTCGGTTCGCCATCGACGAGGTACTGCCAGGTGCCCGCTGCCGTCTGCTGAATCTCGACCCTGGAAGGCCCAGCGGGTGTGGAATGACGCAGGCGACCGGCCGGGTCGGCCGCCT
>DASYKL010000341.1:0-4685 GCA_035995405.1 Chloroflexota bacterium | reverse complement strand
GATCCCCGCGGACTCCAG
Source organism: Chloroflexota bacterium (assembly GCA_035995405.1). Taxonomy (GTDB): domain Bacteria; phylum Chloroflexota; class UBA6077; order UBA6077; family CF-72; genus CF-72. The sequence goes on along the minus strand of DASYKL010000341.1, from coordinate 4,667 downwards.
CAAGCCTGACAGCCGCTTCGCGGCTTCTACTTCCTGATGCCCAATTTCGGGGTGAGCGTGAATCCAATCAGCGGTCGCCATGAGCTCAGCCGCACGACGATCGACGGCGGCACAGACGCGCTGCTTGAGCTGTTCCAGTTCAACTGCCATTGACGGTTAAGGTACTCGCCAGCGGTTGCAGATCCGATCCGTAAAGTAACGCCTGCCAGTGCCTACGCGCGAGTATGATTCCCGACTATGGCTCTGACGCCCGGTGGCGGACGGTCGCCGAGCACCAAGCCGCCGCCGACCCCACCACACGCACCCTCGCCCAATGGGCAATCTCGCCCGACCCGCGATGGCCGTTCCGCGCCGCCGGCGAGGACGGCGCTTGCCAGCGTCGTGCGTTGGGCGTTGCTACTGGGTGGTTTGGTCATCATCGCCGACCTCGCCGCGCGAGCCATCGTCCAGCGCACGCTGAGCCCTGATGACGTCACGCTCGTCGGCACTCTGGACGATATTGCTAATTACGTCCTGTTCTCGATCCTGGGCATCGTGGTCGTCCGCGACACGCGGAGCATGTACATGGGCGCGGTCGCTGGCGTCCTGGCGGCTCTGCTCGACGCGAGCGTCGTCGCTGCTGCCGGCGCAATGGCGCCCATGCCTGGCCCGGGCTCGATCGAAGAGATCTTCGTCAGCAACTTGATCATCGGGACGCTCTTCGCTGGCGTCAGCGGCGTTGTCTACGCGCTCGTCCAGAACTGGTCTGGCGGACGCCGCGGGCGGTGAGCACACGCGGCTGGTGCTCCTTGCGGCTCAGGTTCGACGACCGTGAGCTAACGTTGCTGCGGGCCGCCGAACAGGTCCGGGGCGCAACCCTGGCCCATTCGCCTCGGCCCGACCAGTTACGCACCGCGCTCAACCTCGCCAAAGCAGGCCATAAAGTCAGCCAGGCCGGAGCGGGCTCCTCGATCAGCCTGGACGAGCCGGAGCTGAACCTGCTGCTCGAAGCTGTGCGCCATGCGGTAGATGAAGTGCAGTGGGCTGCCCGTATCGGCGACGCCGACGACGCTCGCCGTCGGAACGCCGTGCTCACTCGGTTCCCCGAACTGGTAGAGCATGCCTGGCGGACGTTCGGGCTCGCCCGCGAGCTCGAGGCTCTGGCTGGCCGCCTTCACAGTGCACTAACCAGCTGATTTGGCGGCGTTCACGACGTTCACGGGGGTGCCGTTCAAAAAGGCGATGATGTTGTCCACCGGCATGGCCCTGGACCGCGTGTTGGCCTCTCGCGTCACGGCACCAACGTGCGGGGTCAAAACCACGTTCGGCAAATCGCGAAAGACATTGCGCTCCGGCGGCAGTGGTTCTTCGCTGTACACGTCCAGGCCTGCGCCAGCCAACTGACTCGAGCGAAGCGCGGCGGCCAGCGCAGGCTCGTCCACCAACGCCCCGCGCGACGTATTGATCAGGAACGCGGAAGCTTTCATCAAAGCGAGCTCGCGGGCGCCGACCAGGCCGCGGACTTCGGGCGTGTTCCGCAGGTGCAGCGAGACCACATCAGCCTGGCGGAAGACATCGTCGCGTGAGACAAGCTGGACACCAAGCTCGGCGGCGCGAGCGGGATCGTCACGGAAACTCCAGGCGATCACCCGCATGCCCAGCCCATGGCCGAGTCGAGCGACGTATTGGCCAATCGCACCCAGGCCGAGTAAGCCCAGCGTTTTGCCAGCGAGCTCAGGGCCCTCGACGTGCTGCCAGGTGCCCTGTCGCAGACGGCTGTCGCTCAGGGGGATCGCGCGCGTCACAGCCAGCAGGAGACCAAGCGTCAGCTCGGCCACGGAAGGCGCGCCAACGCCTGGCGTGTTGGTCACCGTGATCCCGCGCGCCGACGCGGCACGCAGATCGACGTTGTCGGTCCCGGTGCCGAGAATCGAAATCAGCTTGAGCCGCGGCGCGTGGGATAGCGCCTCGTCGTCAAACGTGGTGTAGGCGCGCACGTTGAGCGCCACATCGGCCGGCGCAAGGCGCGCAAAAAGCTCGGCGCGGTCAGCCGATCGCATGGTGTGCAGCGTGACCGTGCCGTACGGCGCGAGGCGCGCCAGGTCGGGTTGTTCGAGGCTGGCGTACGTAGGCGGATAGTCATCCGGAATGACGATGTCCATCGGTGACGTGGATGTTAGTTGCCAGTCTCCTCGCCGCCAGGCCGCTCTGGGCCGGCAGTTCGCGCCGTAGCATGCTGGCATGGCCCGTGTGGAGTACCCGGCTGTCGAGACGGCAGAGGCGCAGCGGATGGCCGACGAGGTTCGGCAACAGCGGGGCGGACGGTTCCCGCACCTGTTTCACATGCAGATGTACAACCCAGCGATCGTCGACGGCTGGTTACGGCTCGGCAGCGCGGTGCGTTTCAAGTCCGAGTTGGACGATGCCACGCGTGAGCTGGCGATCTGTCTTGTTGCTCGCCTGACTGGCGCCGAGTATGAATGGCAGGCTCACCGTAAGATCGCCGGCGAGCTGGGCTTGCCGCCCGCATTGTTAGACGACGTCCGCTCGTGGCGCGACGCGGCTGACGTCAGTGACAAACACCGCGCGGTACTGGCCCTCGCGGAGGGGCTGACGCAGAACGTCGACGTCGACGATACGACGTTTACCCTGGCTCAAGCGCACTTGTCACCGCGGGAGATGGTGGAGCTGGTGACGACCGTGGCGTACTACAACATGGTCGCCCGCTTCCTGGTGGGGCTGCGGGTCGACCTCGAAGCGTAGCCCCTACTCGGCTGGTTAGTTGTCGGTTTGGGCCGACGTGGTGGCCTTTTGCGTCTGTCCTGGCTGCCCTGGCTCGAGCAGCAGGCGCGCCTCCTCATCGAGGCCGAGCTCCTTGAGGTCGTGGTACGTCGAGTACAGCGCCTTGAGCGTCAGCTTGACGCGGAAGTCAGACGCTGGGAGTTGAGGCAAAACATCGCGCTGCAACATCTTCAATCGCCCGAAGCGAGTGAGCGTCAGTTGCTGGAGAGGGCTATACGAGTTGAGTGTGTTCATGAGGGTTTACTTCGTCCAACGATCATTAACGCACGTTGCGGGCGTTTGATTCCGGTTTTCGGCACGAAGCAGGTGTCGTCAACCGCTAGTAGGTGTTGAAGTGGGCGAACTCGGCCAGTGGCTTGCGAGCGGCGGCGCCTTGTTTCGGGAGCGCCTTTCTGGCTTCTGCGTCGGTGTGGCCGATGGCGACGAGTGTGCGGGCGCGGCGATCAGTGGGGATGCCGAGCAAGGTTTTGGCTTGCTCGGGGCCATCGTTTTTGAGCGTCGCGATCACCGAACCGAGTCCGAGGGCACGCGCAGCCAGGGCGAAGCGTTCTGCAACACGGCCTTCGTCGAACGCTGACTGCTCGCTGGCGCTGATCAGCAAGAGCGCGACGGGTGCGGCGGCGGCTGGTTTGGCGCCCCACTCGGCGAATTTCTGGCGGACGTCAGGGTCTGTGACGACCAGGACTTCCTGGGGTTGGCGGTTGCCGCCGGTCGATGTCCACCTGCCCACCTCGAGGATTTGCTGCAGGGTCTCGTCGGCGACTGGCTCGGGCGTGTATTCGCGGACCGCGCGCAGGCCGCGAAGAAACTTCAAGGTGTCATCGGTCACGCGGCTCAGGATAGCGGTGGTGGGATTGACTTGCCTGACGGTTCGGAAGCAAACTGCAGGCATCGGTGGTTCGCCCTGGCAGGGGGTGGTTTTCTGTGTGCAAAAACAGAGGCCACAAAACGTTTCACCGAAATTCGTGGATATATGGAGCATGGCGCTCCGGAAAGGGGGAGGTCTGATGCCGGAACACGACGGTTCAGCAGGTGAGCCGACCCAAGCAGTCGGAACAGAACCAGCTGAAGAACATGCCCGACCTGTAGTCACCCGCCGCGATTTCATTGCGGGTGCTGGTCTCGGCGTCGCCGCCACCGCAATTGTCGCCGGTGGGGTAGCTGTGGCTACACGGCCTGGCACACAAACGGCAACAGCACCACAGCCCGTCCTACAGACGGGACCAGGTGGTGCTGTGGTCGCACCTGCGCCAGCGCCTGGCGTTGCGGCCCAGCCGCAAGCGGCAGCACAGCCAGCAGCAGGACAAGCGACGGGCACACTGCCGCAGCACATGCGGCGGGTCACACTCAACATCGATGGAGCCAATCACGACGTCGTCGTCGACGTCCGTGAAACGCTGTGGGCAACCACGAGCCAGAAGCTCGGCATGAACGCGACGAACCTCGGCTGCGACCGTGCCCAATGCGGCGCCTGCACCGTGGTGATCGATGGCAAGGCAGTCAATGGCTGCTCGGTCTTCTCGGCGCGACTCGGCCGTGGTCAAAAGATTATGACCGTGGCTGGCATTCAGACCGCACCTACAACGGAAGGTCTGCACCCCATCCAGCGCGCGTTCTGGATGCAGGGCGGCTTCCAGTGCGGCATCTGCACGCGCGGGTTCATCATGAGCAGCTACGCGCTGCTACAGACGAACAACAACCCGTCGCGAACCCAGATCGCCGAAGGTCTGTCGGGCAACATCTGCCGCTGCGGCGAGTACCCGAAGATCTACACCGCGGTCGAAACCGCGGCAGCTGAGATGCGCAATCCGGCGGCCAAGCCGCAGGTCGTCGTTGGCCCGCCGCCAGCACGCGTTGGCAGCCCGACAACAACGGATTTCACTTTT
>DASYKL010000340.1:0-12458 GCA_035995405.1 Chloroflexota bacterium | reverse complement strand
GTTGGCGGCAATCGGCGGCAGCTTGTTTGGCTATGACACCGGAGTCATTTCGGGTGCCATTCTGTTCGTCAGGCCAGAGTTCGGGCTCGGCACGACCGAGGTCGAGCTGGTCGTGAGCGCAGCGTTGCTGGGCGCCATGATCGGCGCGCTAGCCAGCGGCTGGCTCACCGACAAACTGGGCCGCCGCGTGGTGTTGCTTGGCGCGGCGGTGAGTTTTGCCCTGGGCGCGTTAGGCTCCGCGCTGGCTCCAGGGACGACACTGCTCATTGTGGCCCGCCTGCTGGTGGGAGCGGCGATCGGCGTGGCTTCGTACGCCGTGCCTTTGTACATCTCGGAGCTTGCTCCGCCGCGCTCGCGGGGGTGGCTGGTGTCGCTCAATCAGTTGGCCATCACCAGTGGCATCCTGCTGGCGTACGTTGTCGACTACGCGTTTGCCGCGAGCGGTGGCTGGCGGTGGATGCTCGGCCTGGCGATCGTGCCAGCGGTCTTGTTGGGCCTCGGCGTGGCCGCTCTCCCGGATACTCCACGGTGGCTGGTGCTGCATGGACAGGCAGAGCGTGGGCGATCCGTTCTGCGGCGTGTTCGTGGTGGAGCAGATGTCAGCGCCGAGCTGGATGACATTCAGTCGATTGTTCAGACTCCAGGTCTGCAGTGGTCCAACCTGCTCACTCCAGCTATTCGGCCGGCGCTGATCGTGGGAGTTGGACTGGCGATTGTACAGCAGGTAACAGGCATCAATACGGTCATTTACTATGCGCCGACGATCCTGCAAGCGGCTGGCATTCCGTCGGCCTCTGGTGCAATTCTGGCGACTGCTGGCGTCGGTCTGGTGAATGTCATCATGACGGTGGTGGCGATGGCGCTGCTCGATCGTGTCGGTCGGCGGCCGCTGCTGCTGGCGAGTCTGGCGGGCATGGCGGTGGCACTGGCGGTGCTCGCGTTCGGCTTCCAGGCGTCGACATCTGGCAGCAGCCTCGCTGGACTGTCCGTGGCCTGTCTGATGGTGTTCGTCGGCTCGTTCGCCGTTGGCCTCGGTCCGATTTTCTGGCTGTTGATTGCCGAGATTTATCCATTGCGACTGCGCGGTCTGGCCATGAGCGTGGCGACCACCGCCAATTGGGCTTCAAACCTGGTGGTGTCACTGACCTTCTTGACGCTGATCCAGGCGCTCGGCCCGGCGTACACGTTCTGGTTGTACGGCTTGGTCACCATCGCCGCGTGGTACTTCGCATTCCGCCTGGTTCCCGAAACCCGCGGTCGGACACTCGAAGACATCGAGAGCTTCTGGCGTCCACGTCGAATGCCATCCGCCGATCATTCCGATCGGCCGGATCCTTCTGCGCGCCTGGCGGCGTGACCTAGCGAAGAAAGGTACGAAGAATGGCTATTTCTGAACGAGATCCGCGTAGTGACAGTCGGCCGCAATCCGATCGACCCCGAAGCGCAGACCGCCACCAGGGACCGCGGCCGATATGGCTGACCATCTTGCCGGTGGTCGTGGTGGTGCTCGTGCTCGTGGGCGTCACGGTGCCATCAGGAGCGCCGGGCCACCAGTTGTGGACAAGCGTCGCCGGTGGCACGCTGACCCAGGCGCAAGCCGATTCACAGGTGACGATTCAGGCGGTGATCCAACAGGCTAACACTGAGCAATCTCAAGCACTCGCCACTGGTAATCCGACGTTGATGAGTCCGACGGCGAACGCCGCGTACTACCGACAACTCGTCCAGATCAATCAAGGTTTGGCAGCTCAGGGCGCGACTGCCATCACCTTGAGCCAGATCACGTGGGGCGCAATCAGCGTCACGGGTACTACGGCAACCGCGACGACCACCGAGACGTGGATCACCACATTCAGCGACGGGACAACCACTGAGTCGACCGATGTGAATAACTACACCCTGGTCGATCAGGGAGGCGCGTGGCTGATCGAGTCTGACCAGCAACCGGCTGCGACTCCGGCACTGCCGGCCGCCGGCACGCAACCAGCCGCTACGCCGCAGCCGAGTGCACCGGCGCCTTTGCCCGCCGCCTCGGTGGGGCAGAACACATCGCACAACTGGTCGGGCTATGCGGTCGCGTCCGGTACGTACACCGGTGTCAGCGGAACCTGGACTGTGCCGCAGCCGCGAGTGACTGGTGCCGTGGGTGTTGGTGCAACCTGGGTTGGCATCGGCGGTGTGACCACCCACGACCTGATCCAGGCTGGTACGCAGGATACATCGGACGGAAGTGGGCAGGCGCAGTTCCAGACGTGGATCGAAACGCTGCCACAGCCATCGCAGCAAGTCCCACTAGCGGTAGTGCCCGGCGATTCGGTGACCGTGTCAATTGACGAGGCAGGCGCCAGCTCAGGCGTGTGGCAAATCTCGATCAAGAACAACACGTCCGGTCAGTCCTATCAGACAACGGTGAGCTACATGTCCTCTGAGTCATCAGCCGAGTGGGTTGAGGAGGCTCCGTCTGGAGGGCGGGGAGTGTTGCCGCTGGATCAATTCAACACCGTTTCATTCAGCGCCGCCTCGGCGACGTTGAATGGCCAGACGGTTGACCTGGCGCAGGCGCATGCGCAGCCCATCACCATGTTGAATGCGAACAACCAGCCGCTGGCGGTGCCGTCGTCGATCGGGGGTGATGGGGCTAGCTTCTCGGTTGCACGGACCTCGGCGCCGGCGACAACGAGTGCGGCTGGTGGTCCGGGCCGGCAACCAGGAGCGCCAGCACCGGTGCCGGCACCAGTGCCGGGACGAGTGCCGGCACCGGCGCCGTAGTGAGGCGCTGCGCTCGCCCGCTGGAGACCGCTCCGCGGCTCCTCTAGCGAGGCGAGCGCGCGCGTTCAGTCAGTCCGCCGTTTCGCCAGTTTCTGGCGCACCTGGAGTTTCAGGCCCTTCGGCAGCTTCCGCTTGCGCTTGCGTCACCTGACCACTGGTGGCGTCAACTTTCACCTCCTGCTGCTTGCCGGCTGTGTCGGTCAGCTTGACGCTGTAGACGACGGTGCCATTTTCGTCGTCGAGCTCAGTCTTGCTGACGGTCGCGCCAGGGAACTTGCCGAGCGCCGCGCTCTTCGCTTGATCGAGCGTGATTTTGGCCTGGCTGGCCAGGGCCGCGGACTCGGCTTGCTCATTGGCTCCGCCTTGCTCCTTCGCGGCGGGTGCGGTCTGCGACTGACCTGGAGTGGTGGACGTAGGCGCTGCCTGGGCAAATGCTCCGCCCAGCGACACGCTGCCCAAGAGATACCCAGCGGTCAGGACGCCCATCGCGCCGCTGCCGTACAGGATGCGTTTCAGCATTCATGCTCCTTATTCAATGTGTATGCGTTGTCCGGATCCGAACTAGGCGATAGCTTGGCTGGGCAAAATGAACCGGCGATGAACTGAAACCGATAGTCGCATGACGAAAAGGCAGCGGCTGTCTTAAAGCGGCGCGTATCCTTTGGCCAACGGGGCACAAGAGTGGCGTCAGGGAAAACCGATAATCTTGTTTCGCGGCGCGATGCTGCCGGAGTCGAGGGCGCAGACCTTCTCCAGGGAGCGCTCCGTTTTGCGCCGTTGCTGCTTGTGGTCCTCGACGCGGCGGGGCGGATTCAGTCCGCGCAAGGGAGCGCCCTGGACCGACTCGGCATCGACGCGGGCGGGCTCACGGGCAAGCCGGCACAAGCGTTGTACGGCGCGCCGGCGGAGCCGGAAATAGGTGTCCAACGGGCCCTGGCAGGCGAGGCGTTCACGACGCTGCACACCATCGGGCAGCGCTGGTACGAGTCCCACTTCGAGCCCCTGCGCGACGCACATGGCACGCAGATCGGGGCGCTCGTGGTCAGCCACGACGTCACCCGGCGCACCGAAGCAGAGAACGGTCTCATGCGTGCTGCCGAAGCGCGCACCCGACGCCAGGCGGCGTTGGCCGACCTGGGACGCGGTGCGCTGGCAGGCAGCGAGCTGGCTGAGCTGATGGCGATGGCTGTCGAGGTGGCGGCCAATGAGCTCGAGGTCGATTTCGCGGACGTCGTGGAAATGCTGCCGTTTGACGGCTGCTCAGCGCGGATAGCAGCACGCTCCGGTTGGCGACAAGAGCAGGTCGGGGCCACGGTGCGACTCCCGGAACACAGCCCGCTTTTGACAGCTGAGCTGCGCGATGGCGGCCCCATCACCGTGTTTGATTGGCCGAACGATCCGCGCTTCCGCTGGCCAGCCGTATTGCGCGAACCAGGTATCGTCCGCACCGTCTGGATGCCGATCCGCACCCATAGCGGGGGCGCGGTCGCGCTGTTTGGGGTGCTTGGCGTGCACTCGCGGTCGATCCGTCATTTCTCCGCGGACGAGATCGGCTTTCTTGACAGCCTGGCGGTCGTTCTGGCCCACGCGATCACGCGCAAACGGACGGAGCAAGACTTTCGGGCCCTGGTGGAGCACGCTCCGGACATCATTGCCCGCTTCGATCGCGATCTGCGGTGCCTGTACATCAACCCTGTCGTCGAACGGCTGACGGGGATTCCGGCGGAGCGGATTCAGGGTAGTACAGCGCGTGACATGGGCTTGCCCGAACCGTATGGCTCGGCCTGGGAGCTGGTGATGCGCCAGGCGTTCCACACGGGTCAAGAGCAGACGTTCGAATACACTCAGAACACGCTGCGAGGCGAACGATCCTACCAGTGCCGCATCGTGCCGGAGCGTGGTCCCAACGACACGTATCAGAGTGTTCTGATGATTTCGCGGGATGTCACTGCCGAGCGACGCAGCGAAACGGAGCTGAGTGGGCTGTACCGCGAAGTACTGGAGCGTCAACAGCATATGCAGGAGATGATGTCGCGGATGCTCCTGGAGCGCGAACGGGACCTCGGGAAGGTGGCGGCGCAAGTTCAAGCCGAAAAGCTCACCGAACGTGAGCGCCAGGTACTCAGACTGGTGGCGGTTGGCTGGAGTAATCCGGAGATCGGCGCGGAGTTGGGTGCCACGGCCGGCACGATCAAGAACCACATGTCGCACATTCTCAAGAAGCTCGACGTCTCGGACCGCACGCAAGCAGCGGTCAAAGCCTTTGACCTGGGTTTGATCGACCCGCAGACGTACTCCGGCAGAACGATTGTGTCAGATGGCATAGGTGAAGATATGCCGGATGGCATTCACGCGTGACGGCCAGGGTCATGCTTGAATCGTTATGCTGGCCATTGAGTGGGGTCGAGGCGAATCCGCGCATCGCGCATTTGGTGGGGTAGCGAAAGGGCCACGCTTGCTGGTGGCCAGTGAGCGTTTTCGCGCAGTGTTCGACCACGCCGGTATCGGCATGGCCATCACTGACGTCTCACATCGCATTCTGGATGTCAATGCCGTCCTGGAAAGCTTTCTCGGCTACACCGCCGCCGAGCTGCGAGGAATGAGCATTCTCGACATCGCGTTCGGCGACGAGCGCGAGGCGGCACTACGAAACGAGAATTTTCGCCGTCTCGCCGCGGGCGAGATCGAACGCTTCCAGACCGTCAAGCGCTACGTGCGCAAAGACGGCGCCACGGTGTGGGGTCGTTTGACCGTGACGATGGCCGAGGAGGAGGGTCGTCCGCTGGTCATCGGGATGGTCGAAGACCTCACGGCTTTTCGGCGGACCCAAGAGCACCTGAACGCGGTCACGGCCGCGTTGCCCATCGTTGTGTTCGGCACCGACGCCAAAGGGAGATATACCTTCGCGCAGGGCCGCGGGCTGGCCCAAATGGGTCACGACCTGCAGGACAAGCTGCGCCAGCTGATTGCCGACGGCAAGCCGTCACCTGCCAGGATGGTCGTTGAGGACCAGGTCTGGGAGACGATATATGAGCCGCTCCATGACGACCGCGGCGAGCCGGATGGCGTGGTCGGCGTCGCCGTTGATGTGACCGAGCGCGCGCGGGCCGAGACAGAGCTCCGTGAGACGGAAGCACGGCTGCGCAGTGTGATCAACAACGCTCCACTGTTGTTGTTCGTGATCGATAAGGAGGGGACGCTCACGTTTTCGGCCGGCAAGGGCTTGGCCCAATTGGGTCTCAAGCCCGGCGACCACGTTGGGCGCTCGGTGTTCGAGCTGAACGCGAACAACGACACCCTCCTGGCTGGCACACGGCGTGTCTTGGCCGGCGAAGCTGTCAGCCGAGTGGTTGAGATGGCGGGTCGGGTATTTGAAATGACCTGCGAACCGGTTCGTACCGAGGCTGGCGATGTCGCCGGCGCCATCGGCATCCTGGTTGATGTAACTGACCGTGCGATGGCGGCGCGTCGTCAGGCAGCGATTGCCCATCTCGGTCAGCTCGCACTAGGCGACGCGTCGATGACCGAGCTGGCGCGGAAGTCGGTGGAAGAGGCGGCGAACGAGCTGCGGGTGCCGCTGGGGCGGGTGATCGAGCTTCTGACACTTAGCGGTAGCGGCGCGTCGGCACGTCTGGTGGCTTCGCTGGGCTGGCCTGAGAGTCGTGTTGGCACCATTGAGGACTGGACGCCAACGACGCTGGCCGACCAGGAGTTAACGCGCTACCTGCGGGAACCACGGCCAATCATCGTGCCGAATTGGGCTGCCGAGAAGCGTTACTTGTACAGCGCGTCGCTCGAAGCGGCCAGCGTTGTCAGCTCTCTCGAGGTTCCGATCGGCGGCGAGTCGGGCTGCCCGCTCTACGGCTGGCTCAGCGTCAGTGACCGCCGTCAGCGGGAATTTACGCCAGACGAAGTGAGCTTCATGCAGAGCCTCGCGAATGTGCTTGCCGAAGCCTTCGCTCGCCTCAAGACGGAGGAGCACCTGCGAGCGCTGGTTGAACGAGCGCCGGACGTCATCGCCCGCTACGATCGCGACCTGCGCCTGGTGTACGTGAATCCGACCGTCGAGCGGCTCAGCGGCCGCGCCGTCGGTGATTTCGTTGGCAAGACTGCGCACGACCTGAACCTCCGCGAGCCACAGCGAGCGGCATTCGAGCTCGCCTTGCGTCAGGTCATACGCTCCGGTCACGAGGAATCCATCGAGCTGTCGGCCGATTTGGTCGACGGTGAGCGCGTCTTTGACACGCGATTGGTCCCCGAGCTGGCGCTCGACGGATCCGTCAACTACGTCCTGGCCGTGTCGCGTGATGTGACCTCCGAACGCCACGCCGAAGCCGAACGTCAAGGGTCGTACCGCGAGCTGCTGGAGCGGCAGCAGCGGCTGCAGGAGCTTGTCTCGCGTACGCTGCTGGGCCACGAGCAGGACCTGCGCAAAGCGGCGGCGCGGGCGCACGGCGAACGGCTCACCAAGCGCGAACGGCAGGTGCTACGACTGGTCGCCGCAGGTTGGAGCAATCCGGAGATCGGTGGTGAGCTGGGTGTTACTGCCGGAACGGTCAAAAACCGGGTCGCCCGGATCCTCAAAAAGCTGGACGCGACGGACCGCACGCAAGCCGCGGTGCGGGCATTGGACCTCGGTTTAATCGAACCGATCCATTAGGTTCGCATTCAATCGCGCCAACTGGCATTGGTCAGGCTATGCCACGTGGCACAAGGTGAACGTGTTTTTGGCACGCCCCACTGGGTATTCTCAGTGGTGCAGCAATCAGTGTGTGCCCGGTAGTGAGAGTGTCTAGGGCAGAGACCGTGAACACTCCGGGTCAAACACGCAAAACGATACTGGTCGTCGACGACGATGAGCGCATTCGAAAAATCGTTTCTGACGTGTTGCTCCGCTGTGGGTTCGCGGTCCTCCAAGCAGCAGACGGTGATGTTGTCCTGGGCCTGGTACGTCGGCATCAGCCCGATCTCGTCATCATGGACGTCAAAATGGAGCGCGTCTCAGGTTTGCATGCGCTGACCGAGTTGCGCGCCGAAAGCAGCGATGTCGCGGTCATCGTGATGACCGGCAGTGGCGAGGAGCAGCAAGTGCTTGATGCATTTGCTGCCGGCGCGGACGACTACGTGACCAAGCCCGTTAGCCAGGCTCAGCTGGTGGCTCGCGTGAAGGCCGTGCTGCGTCGGCTGAACGGTGGCGAAACGCGTGACCCGATCGTACCCCCTGAACCGACTGTCACGACGTATGGTCCACTGTGTCTCAACGCGGCGCGGCATACGCTGACGCTGAACGATCGGGTGGTCAATCTCACGCCGACGGAGACGCTGTTGCTTGACGTCTTGATGCGCTCACCTGGCCACATCTTTGCTCCCGAGGATCTGCTGGAGCGCGTCTGGGGGGCCGAATACCGCGATGCCGTCGACGTGTTGCGGACCAACATCTATCGGCTGCGGAAGAAGCTCCAGGAAGAAATCGGGTTGGCTCGTTGGATTCAAAGTCGACCGAGCGCCGGTTACTTCTTTGAGGCGGATAGCTAAGGGCGGAGTCGGCATCGCCGCTCCGCCCTCGCCATAGTGTGCTAGTTGGCGGTGACGGTGGGCCGTCCGCGGGCCGTTGTTGACGGTGTTGCCGAGGCGGCGGTGCGAGCAATACTGAAGCTCCCGCCGTCGGTGCCGATGCCGGACGGTACCGCCAGCGGTTGGCCGTTGGCGTTCAACATCGTGATTGGTTGCGCCGATGCCTGAGCGATGGTCAGCGTTTGGCCATTTTGTGTGGTGGTGGCATTGCTGAAGGCGATCGAGCCGAAATTGTCGAGCGGCACGATGCCGTTTGGACCTGACGGTGCTTCTTCAATCCACTCCGCTGAGGATTGGCTCGACGCGTAATTGACGGTCGTCTGGTACGTCTGACCCGACGTGTTGTTCTTGAAGGAAATCTGCCATAGGTTGCTTCCTACGCCTTGCTCGGTAATCGAGACGGTGATGGAGTCACCGGGAACAACGGCCAGCGGCACCTGGCGAGACGGTTGCGGCAACATTTCGATCCAGGCCTGGAACTGTGTCTGTCCGGAGCCGGAGGCCACGTCCTGTGTACCAGCCTGGATCAGGTCGCGGCTATTCACACCGCCGATGCCGACCCACGTCGCGCCGACGCCCGGGGCGCCATTCGGAGCCAGTTGAGGCACGGTCCAGGTGCCGGTCACCGCGGTATACGGCGCGCCACCGCTGGCGGCGTAACCGGACCAGTTGTGGGACGAGTTTTGTGCGCTCGGCAGCGACACCGGACTGGCGGGCTGAACTGGAGCCGGCGCGGGTGCGGCAGGTGTGCTCGGCGCTGGGGCGACCGGCTGACCGGGCGCGCCGGGGGTCGTCGGTTGCGTCGACGGCGATGGTGTCGCTGTTGGCTGCTGATCATCCTGGATGACCCAACTGCCGTTCTGTTGGACCAGCGTGTACACGTTGGTGTCGGTCGACTGCATAGTGGTGCTATCGCTGAACGTGGTCACCCACGTTTCGTAGCTTGTCGCGGTAGCTGTCGAGCCGTTTATCGTGATCGGACCCCACGCCAGGTTGGTGAGTTGAATCTGTGTGACGCTCTGAGCAAGCAAGTTCTGATTAATCTGAACAAGCTGTTGGTAGTGCGCAGGCGTCGCCGTGTCGCTCATGACCGACGGGTTGCCAGAAGCGATGGCCTGGGCCTGCTCGGCATTGGCGCGCTGGATGACCTGCTGGATGGCGGCGAGCTGCGGATCTACCTGGGGTGCGACAACGCCGACCGGAGTAGGCGCCGGAGCAGCACTGGCGACCGTGGTCCACAGTTGATGGCCCGGAGTGCCAGGCGGGACGGATTCGACCGCGGCGCCGATCAGCAGTACCGCCGCCACACCGCCGGCGACCAGCAGCGCGCGGTTTGACCGGCGTGGACGGTTGGGCGGCCGAGGTGGTATCGGTTGTGGCCCGGACGGGGTGTACTGGACACGTGGCTCATCGTAGATCGTGCTCATGGATTCGACCTTTCACAGGTGCTTGATCTCTTACAGCTTGAGACTCAAGCTTGAAAGGGAAATGAATCCTGGATGAGATGTTTTTCATGTTTCAGCGATTTACGGCATCGCCATGGCGCACGTTGATCCGCCTGGCTTATGAAAGCGCAGGGCGCGGCCTCGTTCAGCTGCGGACGCTGACGCGCTGTGGGTTGGCGCTGTTAGCGACCGGGACAGGTTGGCTCAGGGGCAGTCGTACGGTGAACGTGCTGCCCTGGCCGAGCTCGCTGGCGACCGAAATCTCGCCGCCGTGAGCCTGGGCCGTCCATTTGGCGATAGCCAGGCCGAGGCCAGTTCCGCCATCCGATCTGGCGCGCGAAGGATCGGCGCGATAGAAGCGCTCAAAGAGGTGCGCCAGGTGTTCGGCGGCGATGCCGACGCCGGTGTCTTTGACCCGGACCTCGGCCCATGCGTCGTTCGGTGTCACCTCGACGCGCACCTGCCCGCCGACCAATGTATAGCGCAGCGCATTGTCGACCAGGTTAATCACCAGCTGCGTGAGCCGCGTCTGGTCGCCGGAGATGGTGATGTGTGGCTCAATGTGCTCCGTGAGGTCTACCCCACGCTGAACTGCCAGGGGCTGCATGGCTTCTACGACGCTGCGGACGAGATCGCCGAGGTCGAGCTCTTCTTGCGAGAGCAGCTGCTGGCCTGCATCCGCCCGCGCCAGCGTCAGCAGCTCGCTGACCAGCTGGGTCATGCGTTGGGCGTCTTCGCGCAAGCTCCGCAACAGCTCTTCGTACTCACTCAGCGATCGCTTTCGCTCCAGCGCCACATCGATCTGGCTCGACAACATGGTCAGCGGTGTGCGCAGCTCATGTGATGCATCGGCGGTGAATTGCTGCTGGCGGCGGAACGCTCCATCCAGCCGATCGAGCATGCGATCGAATGTTGCCGCCAGACGGCCCACCTCATCGCGCGAGCCGCGGAAATTGAGCCTTCTGGACAGATCGTTGGCGCTGATCGCTGCCGCGGCGCGGGTGATGCGGTCGATCGGATTGAGCGCCCGCCCGGCCAGGAATAATCCGCCGGCGCTGGCGACCAGCAGCGTCAACGGCACGGCAAAGGCGAGCAGCAAGGCGAGCTGGCGTAGCGTCGCGTCGACCGCTTCGATGGGTCGGCCGACCTGCAGAATGCCGATCTGGAATCCATTCTCTGAGACGGGAGTCGTGAGCACGCGCCACTGCGCTCCGTCCGGGAACGAGGCTGTGTCGAATGTGGCTTGGCCCTGGGCGGCTCGGCTCAGCGCGTCCGGCAAAGCGGGCAAGGGCTGGCGTGGATCGTAGGCCAGCACGTGCGTGCCCGTGGTGTCGTACAGCGCGGCGACCGTGCCAATGCGCAAGTTGTCGGGACCTTCCGCGAGATGAGGCGCCCCGTTTTCGAAGTCCATGGACGTGATCAGCCGTTCGGCTTCAGTCGAGAGCGACAAATCGAGCTCCTCGCGCAGGCTGCGCGAGAGGCTGAGCCAGAGGACCAGGCTGAACGCCAACAGGATGACGGCGAGCAAAGCGACGTACCACAGGGTCAGGCGAACTCGGATCGAGGTTGCCCGACGGAGGAGCCGTCGCGGCGGGTTCATGCCGAGGCCACGCGGAGCTGGTAGCCCGTGCCACGGATCGTCCGCAGCAGGCGCGGCTCGCTGTCATCACTCAGCTTGCGGCGCAGATAGCCAATATAGACGTCGATGACGTTGGACATCGACACGAAGTCGAAGTCCCAGACGTGTTCGGCGATCTGGGTGCGGGTGAGGACGCGGTTGGGGTTGCGCGCGAAGTACTCCAGGATGGCGTACTCCTTGCTGGTCAGATCGATGAGTTTCCCGGATCGACGAACCTCATGGCTGACGGTATCGATCTGGATATCGCCGAGGCGCAGGATGGGGTCTCTGGCCGATCGTCCATCGCGCCGTAAGAGCGCCCGCACCCGGGCGAGCAGCTCGCGAAACGCAAACGGCTTGGTCAGGTAATCGTCGGCGCCGCTGTCCAACCCGGCAACCCGATCGTCGACGGCGTCTCGAGCAGTCAGCATCAGCACGGGCATGTGCATTTTTTGAGTGCGCAGCTGGCTGCACAGGCTGAGTCCATCCAGACCAGGCAGCATGATGTCGAGCACAATCAAGTCGTATGGGGCCGATGTCGCCAGCGCCAGCCCGTCGTCGCCATCGTATGCGACGTCTACCGCGTATCCGTGTTCCTCGAGACCACGCTTCAGGACATTCGCCAGCTTGTGTTCGTCTTCTACAACCAGGATTCGCACGTCTTTGAACTCCGTATGAGCACAGTGTGCGCCAGAAAGATGAAATTCAGATGAGCAAAAACGGCGTCCCTCGTGAGTGCCGGACGATGCTCGCCCGCTCGCGGTCGAAGGGTCGTACGTCGTAAGCCCCGAAGCGCTGCAGGACGGTTTCGACCAGCGCGGCGTCACCGTGCGTTCGCACCGCCAGCAGCGAACTACCGCGACGCACTTCCTCTTCGTAATACCACGCCAGGTCTTCGGGCATGCCGTTGCCGACCAGCGCGTCGGCCATCGCGCCGACGCCCGCCGCCCGACGCGGGGGATGCCGGCGTGGCTCGAGCAAGCCCATGTCGTCGCTCGCGAAGCCGACGGCCTTGAGGCCATCGAGTGCATGATGTGCCCAATCGGAATCAT
>DASYKL010000339.1:0-17676 GCA_035995405.1 Chloroflexota bacterium | reverse complement strand
GCGACGTTCACCGGGACCACCCCGGGTGGAACCTCCCCCGGGGCGACCTCGCCTGGTGGGACTTCACCTGGTGGAACCACGCCTGGCGGGACTACCACCGGAACGACGTCCCCTGGTGGCACGGCGGGTGGTGGCAACACGGCCGGAGCGTCCCCGGCGGGGACTTCGCCTGGCGGGACGGCGCCGTAGCGCTTCGCTGTCGCGGGGCCACGTCCCTGACGCCGACGCGCACCGTCTCGGCCAGAACCCACGAACAGCGCAAGCGCAAGCGGGTGCGGTGGGTTACAGGCTGGCGGGTCGTCTAGCCTTAGCTGTGGCTATGACCCTGCACGGTACGACCTATCTAGACGCGCTGGCCCGGGCGGAGTCGTTTCTCGCGGCTGAGGCCAGCGATTCGCGGGTCGCTGAGGAGCAGCGGTCATTCCTCCTCCACCACGCCCGCCGCACGCCACGCGCCATCGTGTTCCTTCACGGGATTACCAGCAGCCCACTGCAGTTCCGTCAGCTCGCGGAGCTTTTCCATGAGCGCGGCTACAACGTGTTCGTGCCGCGTATGCCGCGCCATGGCTACGTTGACCGCCTGACTCACGATCTAGCCCAGCTAAGCAGACAAGAGCTGACGAATTACACCAGCCAGGCCATCGACGTCGGCCGCGGTCTCGCCGACCACCTGACCGTTGCAGGACTGTCTGTGTCCGGCACCCTCGCCGCATGGGCATTTCAACATCGACCCGACGTCGACCTGGCCGTCTCCATCGCCCCAGCGTTCGCGCCCTATGCCGTCCCCATGTCCACGGTCGAGTCCCTGGCCTGGCTCGCCAGTCGATTGCCCAACATCTTCGTGTGGTGGGATCCGCGGCTGCGTGGCCGGCTGCGCTCGCCCGCCGGTTACCCGCGATTTGCGACGCGGGCCATGGCCCAGTCGTTCGAGCTCGCGGGCGAGGTCTACCACGCCGCCGCGCATGACCCGCCGCGAGGCCAGGCCATCCTGGTCATCACCAACCCCGGCGATCGGGCGGTCAGCAATCGCGCTACACGAGCCATGCTCAAACGTTGGCGGCGCCTGGCCGCCGCGAAGGTCAGACACTACGAGTTCGGCCGTGACCTGGGGGCCGTGCACGACATCATCGGCCCCTACCAACCCGCCGCACGCGTCGATCACGTCTACCCCATCCTGTTCGATCTGATCCACGCCGCCACTGCCTGACGTTCTCAAGTGGCCGTGCGTGTCACTACGTTTTTTCAGCTCAGAGCGCGGACTCCGGTTCCATTGACACCTTCGCCCAGACGCTGCTGATCACCCGCTCCAGCTCGTCGCCACCGAACGGCTTCGCCAGGAACGCGTCGGCTCCCAGGGCGCGTGCTGCGCAGTCCATGACGCGACCCCATTTGCTGACGGCGATGATTCTGGCGCACGGCCGCTCATATCTGAAAAGTCTTATGAGCACGTCTCCGCCCAGATCGAGATCGATCACCAACAAATCTGGCGGACGCACGATGGTCCGAAGATAGGCCGCGGCGCCGGACGCGACGGTGTCAACACGATAGCCGAGGGTTTCAAGCACCGTCTCGACAAGGTCCCGGACGCGGCGATCGCCGTCCGCGACCAGCGCTTTCTGGGGCTCGGGTGAAAGTGGGTTCAGGCCCTCACGTTAGATAGCACGCCTGGTTGAGGGCTCAATCGTCACTCAATGCTGGCATCCGAGGCGTAGGCAGGGGTGTGCGCGGCCCTTAAAGTCTCGAACGCGCGGCCGACTCGCGTTCTGGTACGCCCATAAGGGCCTTGCCGATCAGGGAAGACTCAGCTTTCACACAACCGCCATAGACGGCGGAGCGCACCCTGTGAACGTTCTCGTCGTTTGGTGAAGCGGCCACGGCGAACTCGATCAAGTGCGCAGCCAATCGCGTCCGTCCTATTGTGGCCAGTGCTTCTGCGCGCCGCGTTAGCGCTTCGAGCCCGCCCGCAAGTGCGACGATCTCCTCACCCAATTCGCCTTCCGGAGCAGGTTTGAGATGCGCCGGGTTCCCGTCAAACCAGCCTGCGTAGGCGTGCCAGATGCCACGAACAACGAATTCGGGATCGTCGTATTTCGGCAGGAGATACGGCTTGGCGAGGAGGTCCCTGGGTGCGTGAACTTGATCGATAACCGCGGTGAGGGAATACCCACTGTTCATAAGGCCGAGTGTCTGCGTGACGAGGCTTTCAAGCGCGCTGGCTCCGTCGTCGAGGACCTGCGCGGCGCGTGCGGCGCTCGAAATGACCGGCCCGTGACCTGGCACGAGGGTTACGGGACCAAGGGACTGCATGCGTCGGAGGACGGACGCCCAGTCCGACGCGAACCGCTGGACTTTGCGAGGGTTGCCCGCATTGGGAAACGCCCAGATCACGAAATCGCCGCTGACCAAAATTCGCTTCTGAGGAAGCCAAGCAAACGTGGCGTCGTCAGTCTCTCCGCGCCCGTGGGTGAGATCGAGCTGCTGTCCGCCGAGGGTGAGACGCAGTTCATCGTCGTAGACTTCGTCCGGGCGCCGGTGTTCCCCGGGGAAAACGTAGTCGGGCTTGTTGAACTGACGGCCCATGATGATGCTGTTCAGTTCCTGTGACGCGTCATAGCGCTGAAAGCGCTCCAGGACGTTGCGGTGGGCGATGATGCGCGGACGTGGGAAACCTCTCGCGTCGGCTTCCTGGTCCAGGAGCCTGGCACCCCAGGTGTGATCTATATGCCCATGCGTGTAGATCACGGTGTGAATGGGGCCGTCGTTCCAGCGGCGGATGGCCGCGAGCGAGTCTTTCGCGCTCTCCCGGCTGCCGGTGTCCACCAGCACCAATCCGGCATCAGTACGGATCACCGTAACGTTCCCGTAGAGGTAGGACGTTGAGACCACAATCACGTCGTCAGCAACTTCGTTGATAGAGCCTCCGGCGACAGCAGCGGTCCATTGCTCCATTGCCACTTCACCCGACCAGAGCCGATCGACGAGGTGGTTCAAGTCCGTAACACTCATCCTTGTTTCGCACTCGAATCCGGCAAATCACGCGATGTCTGGATAACCGGAGCACGAGTGGTCCGAGATGCGCCAGCATCAGTCATAGCGCTTCAATCTTACTGACGGCGTCTCCGCGGTCAGATCTGTCGAGTATGACCAAGCGAGTGCGCGGTGCTGCAGCCGGCGTTTCGCGCCTATGATGCTGAGCAGGTGCGGGTGTGAAGGTCGCGGTCGTCGGCGCGGGCGGGGTTGGCAGCGTCTTTGGCGGACGACTCGCGGCTGCCGGGCACGACGTGTGGCTCGTCCACCGGCGGCCGGAAGTGGTCGATGTCCTACGCCAATCTGGGTTGCGCCTCGAGAGCCCGCATGGGATGGAGCAAATAGCAGTGAGGGCGACGACCGATCCGCGTGAAATTGGCGAGGTGGACCTGGTGCTGCTGCTTACCAAGTCGCCAGATACGCGGGCGGCGGCTGAGGCATCACGGCCGCTCATGGGCGCTGGTTCGTTGGCGGTGACACTGCAAAACGGGCTGGGTAATCTGGAAGCGATTGGCCAGGCGCTCGGCGCCCAGCGGACGTTGATGGGCATGACGTACGTCGGGGCGGCGATGGACGGGCCCGGGCGGGCGCGATTGACCGCTGCCGGGCAGAGCTTTGTCGGCGAGCCAGGCGGGGCGATTTCGCCGCGCGTCCAGGAAGTGGCGGCGACGTTTTCGGACGCCGGGATGCCAACCGAAGCGACTGACCGGCTGTGGGAGATGGTCTGGGGCAAGCTGGTGATCAACGCAGCCCTGAATGCGACGTGCGCGTTGACGGGGGCGAGTGGTCAAACGGCGCTCGGGTCACCCGCGGCGTACGAGTGGCTTGGCCTGGTCGCCGAGGAGACGGCGAACGTGGCTCGGGCGCTGGGAATCACGCTGCCCTATGACGATGCGCCAGCGCGGGTGCGCAAGCATTGCGCCGATGTGGGTACGTCGAAGCCGTCGATGCTGCAGGACATGGAGCGAAGTCGTCCAACGGAGATCGAGGCGATCAACGGCGCGATCGTCCGCGAAGGCGCCAGGGTGGGGGTGCCAACGCCGTATAACCAGGCGCTGCTGTCGCTCGTCAGAGCCCGCGAGCAGGTACGGGGGTGAGCGGCAGGTCGGTGGCCAGAAGGCCCTGGTCGCGGACGTTGGTGTAGACGTCGGCGGCGCCGAGCATCAGCTTGCCTGGCAGGCCCAGGTCTTCGAAGCAGCGCGAGATCTCTTCCATCTCGGCGATCCAGCGGTAGGCCTTGGGCGGCATGCTCGGTAGCGAGCGCTCGATGAAGCGGCGGACGACAGCCAGATCGCCCTTATCCTGTTCGGCGCGCAGTGTCTCTTCAACGCCGATGAGCCGGGCGGCGGTCAGCAGCTCGGCTCCGAGTGCCTGCAAGCCTTTGGTCAGCGCGGCGTAGCACATCTTGAGGCCTGACGCCTGGCCGATCTCCCCGTCGAGGACGCGGACGTCGAGTCCGAACGCGTTGAGCGCGGCGAGCTCTGCAGCCCCGGGCCCGGACGTGAAGAAGCGGTTCCCAGGCGCCGTCGGCGGCCCGCCGATGATGCCCGCATCGGCGAAGCGCGAGCCCGCCGCCAGCATCGTTTTGCCAATCGCCACCACGGTACTGGGCGCGACGGCGTTGCAATCTGCGTAGAGCAAACGAGCGCCGCTGGCTTTGACAGCCGCGGCAACCTGGTCGGCTGTCGCGCCGGCCACGCCAGGCGGCACGATCGACAGCAGCACATCTGCCTCCCGAACCAGGCTGGCCAGGTCCGGCACGTCTTCGAACCCAGCCTTCGTGGCGCGTTCGCGCGAGCCCGGCCCGCGACCGACCAGACAGGTCAGCAAACGTGCGCCGTGTTGCCGCAGGACTGTCCCAACGCCACTGCCCATTTCGCCCGGGCTGAGGATGCCAACCGTCATGCTCGTCACAGATGGCAGGGTAGCGCGTCCCGGCACATACCCTGCCATTAACCCAGCCACCACCGACCATGACCAAGCTCGCCGACAAGGTCGAAAACGCACTGAACGAAACGCGCATGCTGGTCCTCGGCACGCAGGTCCTGATCGGCTTTGCCTTTCAGGCGGTCTTCCAGCCGCTCTTCGACCGCTTACCCGATTCGCTCCACGCCCTGAAGCTGATCGATCTCAGCCTGCTGGTCGCCGCGCTCGTCCTGCTCTTGACCCCGACCGCCTACCACCAGATCGTCGAAGGCGGTAACGACTCAGAGCGCCTGGCGGATTTTGCCGGGCGATTCGCCGCGATGGCCCTGTTTCCGTTCGCCCTCGGACTGGGCCTGGACATCTTTCTGGCGAGTAGCACGGTTCTCGGCTTCAGCGCAGCGGTGCCCGCTGGCATCGGCGCCACGCTCTTTGCCCTGACGGGCTGGTACGGCATCGAATGGCTGTGGCGCCTCCGCCACCCGCACACAAGCCGCAGGAAGGAGACAGCACAGATGGGCAACGGCACCGACCTGGATAACAAGATCAAACAGGCGCTCACCGAAGCGCGCGTCGTCTTACCCGGCGCCCAGGCATTGCTCGGCTTTCAACTGGTCGTGATGCTGTCGGACTCGTTCGCCAAGCTGGCTCAGCCGTCGCAGTACGTCCATTTGCTGAGCCTCGGCATGATTGCCGTGACCATCATCCTGCTGATGGCGCCCGCCGCATTCCACCGCATTGTTGAAGACGGCGAGGACACTGAGCGAATGCACCGCTTCACCAGCGCCATGGTGCTGATAGCCCTGGTGCCGCTCGGGCTGGGGGTAGCCGGCGACGTGTATGTGGTCTCCGACAAGGTGCTCCAATCGAGCGCATTCGCGCTCGGTCTGGCAGCCACTTGCCTGATCGCCTCTTACGGCGTGTGGTTCGGATTGACCCTGGCCATTCGCCGCCACACCACGCAGCGCCCCTCCCCGGCGGAGCAGGCGCACGTTGCGGGCAGCAACGTCAGAGCCGTTCGATAATCGCCGCGTTCGCCATTCCGCCGCCTTCGCAGATGGCAGTCAACGCGTATTTTCCTTCACGACGCTCGAGCTCGTGCAGCGCGGTCAGGAGCAAGCGCGCGCCACTGGCGCCGAGTGGATGGCCGAGCGCGATCGCGCCACCGTTGACATTCAAGCGATCGCCGCCGACGCCAAGCTCTTCTTGCCAGGCCAGACAGACCGGGGCAAACGCTTCATTGACTTCGAACAGGTCGATGTCCTGGGTCGACAACCCGCTACGTTGCAAGACTTTGCGGGTCGCGGGAATCGGGCCGGTCAGCATCATCACGGGGTCAGATCCCACCTGCGAGAAGCCGACGAAGCGCGCCCGCGGCGTCAGGCCAAGCTCGTCGGCTTTTTCGCGCGAGGCAATCAAGACCGCCGCGGCCCCGTCCGAGATCTGGCTCGAATTGCCAGCCGTCAGCAATTCCAGGCCCTCGAAGGCCGGCTTCAACGTGGCGAGCCGTTCGACAGTCGTATCGGCGCGAATTCCCTGGTCAGTGCCGATCGGGCCGTCCGGGCCAGGTACCGCCAGGATCTCCTGGCCGAGCCAGCCTTTAGCCGTCGCGTTGGCCGCGCGTTCGTGACTGCGTGCGCTGAACTCATCAAGGGCAGAGCGGGATAGGCCCCATTTCTGGGCGATCATCTCGGCGCCGATCGCCTGGTTGAACTGCTGCACGGCGTAGCGGTCACGGATGGCCTGGGTCATCGGCGATTTATCGGCCGAAATGACGTTCGATCCGAGCGGCACGCGACTCATGTTCTCCACGCCGCAAGCGACCACCAGGTCATAGCCGCCGGCCATCACGCCCTGGGCGGCGAACTGAATCGCTTGCAGCCCCGAGCCGCACTGCCGGTCGACCGTAGTCGCTGGCGTGGTTTCAGGCAGCCCGGCATCGAGCCACGCGTTGCGGGTCACGTTCAGCGCCTGCTCACCCACCTGATCGACGCATCCGCCGATCACATCTTCGACCAACGCCGGGTCGATGCCGCTCCGCTCGAGCAAGCCTTTGAGCGTGAAGCTCAGCATCTCGACGGGATGCCAGGTGCTGAACTGGCCGCCGCGTTTGCCAAAAGGCGTGCGCAGTGCGCCAATGATGACCGCATCGCGCGGGTTGCCGTTGTGCATCTGTCTGCCCCCTGTCGTGAGCAAAGGCTACCTCAAGCGTTCTGGATGACGGCGAAAGTTGCGCCCTGTGGATCGACGATTACCGCAAATGGGCCCTGCGGACTCTCGTGCGGGCCGCTCATCACGCTACCGCCCAATTCCTTGGCTCGCTTGATGACGTCGTCGGTGTTGGCGACGCTGAAATACACCAGCCAGTGGGGCGGCACTTGTGGCGGAATGTTGGGGCCCATCGCCATCCCGCCGCCAACCGGCTTCCCGTTGACTTGCCACATGATGTACTCGCCCATTGGATTGGCAAGCGACTCGACGCCCCACCCGAAGACCTTGGGATAGAACGCTTTCGCCGTTTCGGGATCGCGCGTTTGCAGCTCGTTCCAGCTCAGGCTGACCGGTTCGTTGAACTTTTCGGCGCCTTGCATCCTGGCTGGCTGCCAGACCGAAAACGCGGCCCCGCTGGGATCCATAAAGACGGCCATGGTGCCCTCTTCCATGACCGCGAACGGCGGCGCCAAGACCTGTCCACCAGCTTCAGTGACCCGTCGGGCGGTGTCCGCGGCGTCACTCACCGCAACGTAGGTCGACCAGACGGTCGGTTGACCGGGACTCATGAGCCCGCCGACGGCGGCGACCTGCTTTCCGTCGTGGCGGAACATGGTGTAGTGTCCGGCTGCTTCGCCGAGGTCTTCGGCCTGCCACCCAAACAACTGGCCGTAGAACCTGGCCGAGGCTTGCGGATCGGGACTGCCCAGATCGACCCACACGGGTGTTCCTGGGGCATGCTTCGGGGTCGTATCTGACATGTCAACCTCCCTGAACAGGGTTACTGCACGGTGCCGGCTACCCTACGCGACTTCGCCAGACGACGGCTACCGATGCCGGCGCCGCGGAGTGATGGGGTTGTGATGCAGCATCCCTCGACACGACGAGCGTTAACCAGCATTGTGTCGACGGCACTTCCGTTGCACATGCCTCGTCTGATCCAGCTGCCATTGCCGACCCTCGATGGACTAGCCTATCCGCGGGCTGCTGACGGGCTCGTTCACCAGTGCGCGTGGTGTCGGCGCGTGCTCGACAAAGCGGGGCGTTTTCGCATCTGGGCCCAGGCGCTGCGCGGCGAGGTCAGCCACGGTCTGTGCTCGAACTGCGCGCCGCTCTTGCGGCCCGTCAGGTAAGCGGCAGCGCCAGTTGGCCGGTCGCGGCCAGGCGATCGGAGACGAAGATACGCCCTTCATCGGGATCCATGCGCAGGATCCGTACGGGCAGCTCCTGGCCTGGCCGGCTTTCTTTAGGCGTGGCGGCCAAGAGCCCGTAGAGGCCCAGGACGTCAACCCGCAGGCCGCGGTCTGTGCGGCTGACGACAGTCGCTGGGACGCTGCGGCGGCTAGCCATGGCGGCGTTCAGACGAGCCCAGGCAGCGGTCGCGGCGACGGGCTCCAGGCGAATCCGCCAGCCGGTCAGTGCCGACGCGAGCACCACGTTGAGTCCGCGCCAGCCGGCGATGCCGCGGATGTCGATTTCGCCCACCAGGACACGGGCGTGGGCGAGACCGGGGAGCAACAGCACAGGTGGCGTTTCGGCCAGGCCGAGCGCGTCGGCGATATACGCAGGCGCATGGCGCTGCCAGGGCACGACATGGATGCGTTCGCCGTCCAGTGCGTCTCTGACACGCGCGATGTGGTCGGCACCGATGCCCACCGTCAGGGGTATTGGACGATCGGCAGCGGGTTGGATGGCAACTTTGGACAGGACGCCGGGGCGGCGGGCGATGGCCACGATGCGCAGCTCACCACTCGCGAGGGCTGGCACTTCGTCATGCAGCAGGTGGCCGAGGTAGGCCGCTGCCGCGGAACGAGCGCCATACGGATAACGCTGCGGATCTTCAGCGGCGAGACGCAACAGCGCAAGCGGCGATTGTTGGGCGTCGATGGTTCTTCAGCATACCGTGCGCTTGCCGCTTGCCGAGTCTGCCGCCGCCGCGGCGTCCGCGGCTCTGGCGCTACAGGCGGTACAGGCGGTAGCTCGCGGAGGTACTTTCGGAGGTACGGCAAACGAAAGGCACCCGCGTAGACTCCGGCCGCGCGGCGCCACGAGCGCCACGCCACTGGCGACGAAAGATCGGGGTCGGGACAGATGGTGATCGGGCTGCTTTTCGCGGGACTGGCTATTGCCTGCGGCGTAGCCATCCAGCGCATCCTGCGCTTGCCGGTCACCCTCGCGCCACTCAGCGGCCTGGCCGCCGTGGCAGTACTCAGTAGCTGGTGCGCAGTCCTTCAGCTGCCGCCGTTCGTCGCGACCGCCCTGATCGTGCTCTTAGCGGTGGTCGGCCTCGGCATGGCCGTGCGCGAGACGTCCCGAGGCATCCAGGTCGTCAAGACCTGCCGCTTGCCAGCGCTGTTGCTCGGCATCGGCAGCCTTTTGCCCGCGGTCTTTCTCGGCACCATTCTGGCGGGCGTCGCGACACCGGTTTCCGCCCACGACGGCGCCTTCCATGTCGAAACCATCGACGGCCTGCGGCACGGCGTCTTTACCCAGACCTGGTACCCCGTTGGTTTTCATGCCAGCGTCGCCGCGGTGCTGAATCTCTTGCCCTGGGTCGACACCGCCCGCGGGACGCTCGAAGCGGCCGAGGGCCTGGCCATCCTGGCTCCGCTGGCAGTGTTCGCGCTGGCGCTGGCACTCGGTGCCGACACGTTGATGGCCGCGACGGCTGCCATCGTGCTGGGCCTGACCTGGACGTACCCCTACGACTACCACCTGTGGGGCGGCTGGCCGCAAGGCATGGGCGTGCTCTTGCTGATGGGCCTGTTGGCCACCGCCGCGCAATGGATCGCCCGACCAACGGTTGGCTGGGCAATTCTGGGGAGTCTGTTTGCGAGCGCAATCGTGCTCAGTCACGGAACCGAGGTCTATAGCTCGGTCCTCGGGCTGCTGGTCATCGGACTGATCCGTTGGCGGTCCATCAAGCCTGGTCCTCTGGTGCGGCACGTGCCACTCGCCGTCGGTCTGGCCGTGCTGCTCATCGGGCCGTATTTGCTGACGTTGATCGGCTGGGCCAAAGCGGGGGCAGCCACCAGCGTCGCATCGTCAGTCGCCGAATACGCTGCCGCGAATCCGGCTGAGATGGGCCGCCGCGACATGCTGCAATTCGCGCTCGGCATCACTGGTGCCGCATCGCTGCTCGACTTTCCGGTGCGCATTGCGCTCATCGCGCTGGGCCTGAGCTTGCGCCAATTGCGCCTGGCGATGGCCTTGTGGCTGCTGCCGGTACTGCTGCTGCTGCTGGTCGACTTCTTCGATCTGGCGCCGATCCAGACGGTGTTCATCCTGACCTACCCGTGGCTGTACGACGATCGGCCGCGACAGCTTGCGGTGGTCTTTGCCAGTGTGCTCGCGGGCGGCGGGCTGGTGACAGCGTTCAGCGCGCTTGGCGGACTGCGGACGCGTCTCGCCATGCGACCGGCGACATGGCGACGGCTTGCACTTGGGTGTGTATTGCTCCTGGCGTTTTTTGCGGAAGGGAGCGGCGTCAGTGTCTACAAACGCATCGCCCAGACCGTCGACGACCAGAACATGTTCAATGCCGACGACGAAGCGGCTATGGGTTGGTTGCGGCAACACGCGCTGCCCGGCGAGGTCGTGGCGAACGACAGCTTCCGCGACGCGGGCATCTGGGCACCGTACAAAGCCGGAGTAGCAGTCCTGCTGCCGCGCTCTGGCACACCGGACACAGAGGAACGACGCGCCTTCGTTGAACACATCGGCGATCTAAGCAGCGTCCCGGCGGCACTCCAGGAAGCCTGCGCTCTGCATGTGGCGTACGTCTATCGCGGTGCGCGTCCGATGGACTGGGACCAGCCCTTGTTGGCAGACCGCGCCACGCTCGAGCACGCAGCGGACCTACGAGAAGTATTTACCAGTGGCGAGGCTGCCATATTTCAGGTAAACGCGCCCTGCGGCTGACCGAGTACCGTCGGGCGTATGACAGATTCGCGCTTCGACCAGGGGATGAAAGTGCGCCGCGAAGTGCTCGGCGACGAGCACGTCGATCGATCTATGAACAACGCCACGTCATTCGATGCCGATTTCCAGCATTGGATCACCGACATTGCGTGGGGCGGCGTGTGGTCCAGGCCGGGGCTTGACCGAGGCACCCGCAGTCTGATCACGGTCGCCATTCTGGCCGCAATGGGCCGTGATGCCGAACTCACGTTGCACTTGCGAGCCAGCCAGAACAACGGCGTGACATTGGAGCAGATTCGCGAAATGCTGTTTCACGTCGCGGTTTACGCCGGCGTGCCGGCCGCCAATCATGCTTTCGCGGTGGCCAAATCGGCGCTCGCCGTTTCAGGCGGCGAGTCGAAGCGGTAGCCAGCGCCCCGCACCGAGGCGATCAGCGACGGCTCCGCGGGCCGGTCAATCTTCTGGCGCAAATAGCGTACGTAGACATCGACGACGTTCGAGGCGGAGTCGAAGTGATAGCCCCAGACGTCGGCCAGGATGGTGGGCCGCGAGAGCACGCGGCCTGGGTGGCGGACGAAATACTCGAGCAACGCGAATTCGCGCTCTGGCAAGTCGATCGCGCGCTCACCGCGCCACGCGCAACGGGCCAGCAAGTCGATGCGCAAGTCACCGGCGGTCAGAGTAGTCACACGTCGCTCGTTGGCGCGTCTGGTCAAGGCGCGGATACGGCCGATCAGCTCTTCAAACGCGAACGGCTTTCTCAGACTCAGCGCATGTGTCTGACCCTCGCTGTGGGGCGGCGGGTCGCCGGTCGTCAGCCATAACACGGGGACGTCGGGCCGGCTGAGGCGCACCCTGGCGGCGACCGCTTCAGCCCCGGGGAGGTCGAGGACGATGAGGCGGACCGTGACGTCAGTCGCCAGAACCACCGCGGCTTCCGCGTTATCAACGCTCGCCACTTCGAACCCGTGCGCCCGCAACCCGCGATCGACGATTCGCGCCAGCGCTTCGTCCGCTTCCGCAACCAGGACGCGGACCGGCGTCGACATCGCCTATTTGCCGAGCGGCGCGAGCGTCGCCTGCAAGCCGCGGACCAGGTCGGCGCGCTCCACATCGGTCAACTGCAGCTTGCCGTCGATCAACGCGGCGAAGCCAGGCGGCATGTGTTGAGCTTGTACGCTCGCCCCGGACGCGGTTGGCAGCTGCACGCGATCCAGCTCGGACAGGTTCAGGACACTTCGTCCGTCGTCCACCTGGTGCTGGACCAGCCAGGACAACGGGGCGACGTTGGCGTACCACGGCCACGTCGGCTGATTGCTGTGGCACGCCGCGCACGAGCGAGTCGCCAGCTCTTGGGTGCGAGGCGAGTCCCAGACTGGCTCACCGGTTACCGTTGGCGAGTCGGTTTCGGAGCGCTGATCGCTGACGAGGTCATCGGGGCTTTGCTGGCGAATGCGGCCGTCCAGATCGCGCGACAGGCTCTGGACGCCGGCTTGCAATGCCAGTAGGCCAGGTCGGGCGGTGGCGTCACCTTGCGGCAGTCCTGTTTCAACGACCAGTCGATCGGCGTTGAAGCGTGGGCAGCGGCCCGGGTAGAGCTCGGCGATTTCCTTGAACGCTGCGCCAAACGACGTCGTGAATTGGCCGTAGCCCACCCGCATCGACGTCGCGTCGGCGGTCGCCACCGCGCTCGATAGACCAACGCTCATGCTGTTGACGTGTCCGCGCAGCTGACCCAGCGTCATCGGTGAATCGATCCCTGTTGTCGCGATCACGTCGCGGCAGCTTTGCACCAGAGCGCTGGGCATGGCGGCGACCGTGATGTTCGAATGGTCGCGGCCATATGGCACCACCTGCAGCAGCACCAGCGCGCCGCCGCCGAGCACGACCGCCTTCTGCAAGGCGGGCATATAGGGCTCCAGAGGCCCCCAGCGTTTGACCCGCAAACCGCTGACGGCGCCTGCAGCAGCCGGCGCTTGCTGGTTAGCCCACCAGCCAACCACAGCCAGAATGGGCAGCAGCGCATAAAACCACACCGCCGACGCACTGGCATTGGTAATCAGCGGGTAGCCCGGATAAATCGCCGTCGCGTCGGGCACGACCGTGTCGCCGTTCAGGCGATGGATCAGCGGCAGGACCTCGCGCGCCGTCGTCGCACGCGACGAGCCTTGCTTACCGCCGTAGGTGTAAGTATTGAGGCCATAGTTCTGGGCTGACGCGCCGCCTAGCAGGCTGGTGGAGCTGGTTTCGTTGTACGTAATCGTCACATGCGGCGCCGCGCGCGGCAGTTTGCTCAAGACATTTCGATCGAGATCGCGCAAACGGGAATCGTTCGTCGCCAGATTGACGGTGACCTTCAGCTCCTTCGTCATCTGGCGCAGCGCCCGCTCGTCGGCCGGGTTGAACGAGTTGCGGCGATCCTCGCTGACATCCATGAACAGCGGCAGCTGGATAAACAGCAAGAGCGCCTGTGCGGCAATGCCAGCCACGGCGCCCGTTCGAATCAACTTGTGCGTCCGCGATACACCTGGCGGCAGCCACACCACGGTCAAGGCCAGGAATCCGAGCCCAAGTACGAGCAAGGTGAGCGCCGTCGGCGAGCCGAGCAGACCACGTTCCAAACCGCGCAGCGAAGGGCTCAGCGAGAAAGATGCGATCGCCCGTACGAGACCGTTGCTGGTGTTGCCAGCGAACTCCAGGATCCAGGAGGCGAGCGTAAACGACAGGGTGACGATGGCTGCCGTGGCCGACGATTCGGTGAGCGCCGCGGCAAGAAAGGCAAACCCGGCGATCACGAACGCGTAGAGCGCGTGGCCCAGGATGACCGTGGCCAGCTCGGGCAGATAGAGGTGTCCGCCCAGGAGGACGGCCCAGATCAGGATGGCGGATAGCGTCGGAATCAGCGCAACCAGCCAGCCGACACCCAGCGCCGCGAGTTTGATGGCGACGATGCGGTTCGGACCGATCGGCATTTGCAGCAGGAGTTTGAGGGCGCCGGTCTGTTTCTCGTTGCCGATGACCCTGATGGCGACAAAGGGCAGCAAGAACGTGTTGAGCAGGTAGACTGCGCCGAACGTCGGTACGATGATGCCGTCGAGCGGGCTGATGTTGGCTGCCAGCTGCGGGAGACGGACGGCGTTCTGGCTGGTACCGCTGTAGAGCTGGACAGCGGAGACGAAGCTGAAGCCGACAAGCGGCGCCGAAATCAAGACCATGGCCCACAGGGCGCGGCTGACGAGCAGCTCGCGGACCTCGCGGGCAAACAACAGCCAGGAGAGCTTCAGCTCCCGCAGCAGGAGCAGCCAGAGGAGATTGAACGTGCGGTCCGCGGTGTGGGCGCGTTCGGCGGAGGCGACCGCTACGGCCACAAGCGGACCTCAGGTGAGCGCAAGAAAAATCTCCTCGAGGCTCCCTTCGCTCAAGCCCGTTTGGGCGCGCAGCTCGGGCAAGGTGCCGACACCGACCAGCCGGCCGCTCGCGAGCAGCAGGAAGCGATCGCAAATCCGCTCAGCGTCATTCAGCTGGTGGATGCACAGCAGCAGCGTCCGCTCCTGGCCGCGCAAGTCGCGCAGGATGCCCATCATGGCCTGCGTCTGATGCAGGTCCAGCCCATCGAAGGGCTCGTCGAGCGCGAGCAGCGGCTGTGGTGACATCAGCGCCAACGCGATCAGCAGGCGCTGCATGTTGCCTTTGGACAAGGCGCTGACGCGCTTCGCCAACGCCGGCCCGAGCGACAGGTCGCGCAACACGATCTGGTTCCAGCGTCGCTGGTCGACCTCGTACAGCCGACCGAAGAACTGCAGTACCTCGATCGTGTACAGCTCGGCATACGGCATGACGTTGTTCGGCAGGTAAAAGAGCAGGTCCTTGGGATCCCAGGACGCGGGCACCTCGTCGCCCAGATAGAACGTTCCGCCGGTCCGCGGCCGCATCCCGGCGAGGCACTCCATCAACGTCGTCTTGCCCGCGCCGTTCGGACCGATCAACCCGAGGATCTCGCCTTCGAACACCTCGAACGAGATGTCGCGCAAGATGTCGGTGCCGGCGATCTCCTTCGCCAGACCCTCAACCTTGAGCAACGGCGGCCCATGGGGACGTGGCTCCACAGCGCCAAGCGCGGCTCGGCCGTTTGGCGCCACGAGATCGGGCGCGTGGCCATTGAGCACCGCGTGGCCATTGCCCCGCGGCGTTCGCGGCACCTTGAGGCTGGTCGTGATCGCACGGAGATCGTCCACCTGCGCGTCAAGCCGAGCCAGCCGCTCCTGAATCAGGTCCAACCGATCGAGCATTCGCATATGGCGTCGCTCACCGTGCTGCTCGCGCGCCCTGGACTTCCCAACGCGTTCGGCGACGAGCGCCGTCGTGGCGTGCTGCCTATGCTGCAGGTACGCGATCAGTTCGAGAATCAGGCCGCGCTTCTGCGCGGCTCCGGTTTCGCTCTCGAGCAATCTGTCCAGCGCGAGCTCCGTACGGGCGAGCTGCATTGGAGCAATTCTACGCTGTAGAACGACAACGATGAGAAGGCCCTCATCAAACGCGCCACTGGCGCTTCACAAATAAACGGTCTTGCCTTGTAGACTGGTCGGCGCCCGTGACACCCAACGCTTTCCATTCAGCGTTCCGACTGGCGCTCTGGCGCCGGTCTCTCGTTCTCGTCGTAGTCTGCATCGCCGCTTCCAGCCTGTTCGCCACCGCTGGCGTTCTGGCTCAGGTTCCACCCGTCGGCGCAAGCGCCGAAGTCCGCGACGCGCAGGGTCGCCTGGTGGCCAATGCAGAATTCCGCGAAGGCCGCGGCGAAGTCTTGATCACCATCCTGTTCCCACAACCAGCGGCGCTGTCGGGCACGCATGGCGTGCGCATCCATGAGTTCGGGCGCTGCGATGCACCGGACTTCTCAACAGCTGGTAACGGCTTCAACCCAACGGGCAGAAAGCATGGCCGCCAGAACCCCGACGGGCCGCAGGTCGGCGACCTGCCGAACGTCAACTTCACGACGGGTCTGACGAGCTACAACACGTCGACATCTGGTGCGACGCTGTCGGCCGGGCCGAATTCGCTGCTCGGCCCGAACAAGACGTCGCTGGTCATCTACTCGGGCGAGGATGACCAGTTGACCGATCCGGATGGCAAAGCTGGGTCGCGGATCGCGTGTGGGGTGGTCAATGCCGCCGCCGGGCTGGGGACGAATCCAGCAGCCCAGCCGGCGCTGCCAAAGCCGGTGGTGAGCCCAGTGACAGGCCTGCCCGCCCCGGTTCAGCCCGTCCAGCAGCCGCCGGTGGCGCCAGCGCAACCGCAGCCGGGCTTGCCGAAGCCAGTCGCCGTAGCTAGCCCCAGCCCCGTCGCAGCCCAGGCGCAGCCAGCGTTGCCGAAGCCAGTGGTGGCGGCGAGCCCCTCGGCGGCCGTGGCGGCGGTGCCGACTCCGGTGGTGGCGGTGCCGACCCTGCCACCGCTGGCCGCGGCGCCGAGCGTGACGCAGACCAACAGCGGCGGCTTGAGCACGACCACGGCGCTGATCATCGCCGTGGTGGGCGTAGGCCTGGTCGGGGCGGGTTGGCTGCTACGACGTCGCGGCCAGTTGCGCGGCTGATCGCGACGAGGCGCTAGGCGAAGCGCAGCTGGCTCAACAGCGCGTAGAGCACAGCAACGGCTCCCGCGCCGATGAGCAAGACGCCGGCACGGTCCTGTGGCGTGGTGCCAAGGAGCTCCCAGAAACCGACACTCTGACCGCCTGCCGAGGTCGTCGCCCTCGCTGGCGTTCGCAACGGTCGCCGCTCGGCCACGGGCGTAGCGGGGCGCGGTGCGTCATTCGCCGCCGCGCGCGCTTCGCTCACCGGCAGTGGGCGTGTCGGCGCTTCGCTGGCGGCAGCCGTGGTCGCAGCGACCGCGGGGACCGTCGCTTCGCGGTGCCCCAGCCCGACGTCCGCCGCGCCTGCAGCTTTGAGCCCGTCGACCTGCTCGCGCAAACGGGTAAGCTGCTCGGCCATCGCCCGATCCGCGGCCGATGGCTCAACCTCCTGCACCAGCCGCGCCAGGTGGTCCTCGATACTCGCCAACCGCTCGTCGAGCTCGCTATACCGCCGCTCGGCGGCGACGGCCCGTTCCTCAGCCTGCCAGACCTGCTCGGCGACCCAGCTCTCTGTCTCGCGCTGGCGCTGGACCAGCAGCGACACCGCTTCAATCAGCAGGTTGCCTTCTTCTTTGACCTCGTTGCGAACGTCGGTCCGACTCAGATCTGGCGCCACGCTGCGGATTGTACGGGGGGTGGCGACGTCCATCCAGCGCTACTCCGCTGGCTGAAGGCCAAACGTCTCCACGAGCGCGGTCGTGTCCGTCTTGCTATAGATGCCGACCTTGCCTGAGATTGGTCCGTCGAGCGTCAGGTCGATGTATTTCTGGCCGTCGACCCAGCCCGTGAGCGAGTTACCTGACGACACCAGCTGCAGGTCATGCCACTGCCCGAAATTCACGGGAACATCTCGCGCGCGCGTTAGCGTGGCCTGCTTGCCCTGGGCGACAGCCAGCACCGCGAGCGTATTTTCCTGCGAGTCACCGCGCAGCGCCATGAAGTCGCCGTTGGGCAGGTAGTTGAACAGG
>DASYKL010000338.1:0-2342 GCA_035995405.1 Chloroflexota bacterium | reverse complement strand
CTGGCCACTTCTGGCGCGGCCGAACTCAAGCTGCAACCTCGTCCAAAAGCGCCACACCGGCGCGAGCGTGCCGTCACCGCCACAGCCGCTGGCGCAGCCACCACTGGCACCTCTGATGCGGCCGAACTCACGCTGCAACCTGGCGCCGAGCGCTCTCGAGCCCCCTCGCGCGACGTGCTACAACTGACCCCCGCGTGAGAGCAGGAATCCTCATCGGCCCTGGCATGACCGCCGCCAGGAGCGTGCCGCGGGATCTCTCGGGCGTCGCCGACCTGCTCGAGGCCACTGTCGTCCTGGCCGCGCTCGCCTCGATTGTCTCGTTCGTGATCGTCGCACTCTTGCGACTCGGCTATCCATTCCCCCTGCAGGTCACCGAGAGCGCCTCGTTCGAAGAGATGCTCCGCGTGCTGCACGGCCAGCCGCTGTACGTCGCCCCGACAATCTCGCACGTCCCGATGATCTATGGCCCGGTGTATTTCACTCTGGCAGCAGCCGTAGCCACTGTCGTGGGCCCCACGTTTTCGGCCTTACGCGCCGTGTCGCTCCTGGCGTCATTGGGCTCACTTGCCCTGGTCGGGTACCTGGTGTATCGAGAAACTACCGATCGCGTAGCAGCCGTAGCCGCGGTGGGCCTGCTGGCGGTGGCGTACCCCCTTGCCGAGCAAGCACTCGACGTCGGCCGCGTCGACGCGCTGTTTGCCTTCTTCCTGCTCGCCGGGCTAGCCGTCGCCCGCTCTGCGCGCACGGTCCGCGGGCTGGTCGCCAGCGGTGTGCTGCTTGGTCTGGCTGGACTGACGAAATTGCCAATCGGCACGCTGCCCGTGGCGGGCTTTCTGTGCGTCTATCTCGCCGTCAGCTTGCGAATGCGTGCGATCATCTTTGCCGCCGCTTTCCTGGTGACGATCATCCTCGGCGTACTGCTCCTGCGTGCCCAATCCGGACCCTGGGCGACCTGGTACTTGTTCGATTTGCCAAATCAGCACGGCATCAATGATCACGGCAACCTGGGTGGTCGGTTCTGGTTCCTGGACGTGCTGCCGCATTTCACGTTTGCGCTCTTGATCGGACCGGCGTTCCTGCTAGCGTCCGCAGCCGAGCGACATCTGAAACCGCTGCTCTTCTATGGCGGCGGCGGTCTGAGCCTGATCGCCCTGTCCTGGGCGTCGCGCTCGAATAGCGGCGGCGCGACGAACGTCCTGCTGCCGACCCACGCCCTCGTCGCCATTCTCTTCGGTTTGGGCATGGCGCTGATCCTGCGCGACGTTCGCGGCCGGTCGGTCCGCGTTCGCGCGATGCGAGCCTATCTCGTTGGACTGTGTCTTTTGCAATTTGCGTTGCTGGCCTACAACCCGCGGCTGCAGGTGCCGTATCGCTCCGAACAATGGGCCGCCGAGCGACTAGCCGCCCGTCTCGCCGACCTGTCCGGATCGCTCTACGCGCCCGAGCTGGATGGCTACCTGCTCGGTTCCGACAAAGGCGAACAGCCGCTGCTTGGCGCGGCAGGCGAGCTGCTGGGCGGCTATGGTGGCATGGTTACCGATGAAGGTGCGCGCTGGGAAAACGATCTGGCGACTGCGTTCCGCGAGCAGCGGTTCGACCATGTGGTGCTGGGCAAAGATTGGTGCTGCGAAGTCCAGGATCGATTGGGCGACGCCTACGTCTCGGCGGGTCCGCTGTTCCCACCGGACGATGATTACTGGCGCTGGACGGCTGGCCGAACGCCAACCGAGCTGGAAGTCTTTGTCCCGCGCCCCCGCTAAAGCGAGCGCGTCCTTGTTTTCGGGGGCCTGCACGACGTGGTTCGGCAGTCTCACGGCGCACTTCATGCGTCCCATGGGTTTGCCCCGCGACGTCGCCTGGCCGACCCGCGGCGACCGTTCCGACGTCACGACGCGAATAACCGATTGCGCTCACATCGAGTGCACGCGGTCCGCTGCGTCTGCCGTTAGCGCTAAGCGGCGCCGCAACGGTGTCACCCGCGGCCGTGTTAGCGCTAACCAGCCGCACGACGGACCCTGTGTTAGCGCTAACAGCCGCCCGAGTTGGGCCATCCCGCGTCAAAGCTCACAGGTCCGCGCCGCGATGAATCTGGAGTTGGCCGCTGCCGTGTTAGCGCTAACCAGCCGCCTGACGCACCCCGTGTTAGCGCTAACAGCAGACGAGTTGGGCCATCCCCGCGCGTCAAGGCGCACAGGTCCGCGCCGCAATGAATCATGAAGTTGGCCGTTGCCGTGTTAGCGCTAACCAGCCGCATGATGGACCGCGTGTTAGCGCTAACAGCCGCCGAGTTGGGCCAGCCCCGCGTCATGGCTCACAGGTCCGCGCCGTTATGAATCATGGAG
>DASYKL010000337.1:0-2406 GCA_035995405.1 Chloroflexota bacterium | reverse complement strand
CATGACGCTACTCCTGAGCACTCTAACGGACCGTCCGGCGTAGGCCCGTCTTTTGAGCAATCGCCCAATCATGCGTCCGGAACGGCCCGCTCTGGCTCCAGCTACCTCGACTTCAGCCGGGGGCGTAAACTGCGGCGTTATCAAGCGGGCTCGGGTGGCTCTGGGGATCGCCGTGTGCATGGTTGCCGTTGGCGCGTGCGCACCGGCTGCCCCGACCGCTCCGACACCACCGCCGACCACGGTCAGTGCGCCAGTAGTCAGTCCACCGAGTCCACCAGTGGCGCCGTCCGCCGCTGTCCCGAGTGCGGTGGCGAGTCCGTCACCCCTGGCAGTCACCAGTCCCGTAAGCGCCGCGAGTCCGCTGCCGGCTGCTAAACCGGCAGCCAGTCCCGCCGTTAGTCCGGTGGCCGCGGCCAGCCCAGTCGCCGCCGCGGCTGGCGCTCCGCCGCCGTCGGGCGACGCAGCACACGGCCAGCTCGTGTTTACCCAGATCGGCTGCTACGCCTGCCACGGCACGATCGGTCAGGGCGCGAGCACCGGTCCCCGACTAGCGCCCAATCCACTGCCTTACGCCGCCTTCGCCCAACAGGTCCGCCAGCCGCGGCAGGACATGCCCCGTTTCTCGCCGGAGTTCTTGAGTGAGCAGGACCTGGCTGACATCTACGCCTATGTCAGCAGCATCCAACCAGGCCCGCCGCCGACAGCGATCCCGCTCCTCAACCGCTAGCGCGGCTGACAGACCACGTCGATCAGTGCGGGAACCCCGCTCTTCACCATCTGCACAGCTCGCTGTAACGCGGGCGCCAGGTCCGCTGGGTTGCTGATCGGACCCTCAGCCCAGACACCCATGCTCTGGGCCAGTTTGGCGTAGTCGATATCGGGGTCGTAAATGCCGGTCCCAATCTGGGCCTGGTCCATACGCCGGTTGTGCACCGACGCCATCCGCTGCAAGTGCATCAGCTCCTGGTGATAGGCGCGGTTGTTGTACATGACAAACAGCAGCGGCAGACGATGATGCGCTGCCGTCCACAACACGCCGGGGGCGTACATCAGGTCACCATCGGGTTGGATCGCCACCGTAAACCGGCCCTTGGCTTTATTCGCCAGGGCTACGCCAACCGCTGCCGGCGCTGCGTACCCCACACCGGCGCCACCGGACCCGCCCAGGTGGTGATAGTGCTCTGTCATTTTCCACAACCGGTTGGTCCAGCCACTACTCGCCCCGCCCACCGCCAGCGACCAGTCTTCGTTCTGCACCGCCGCGCCGACCTCTGCCGCCAGACGAGCAGTCGTCACTGGACTGGCGTCCCAACCGACGGCGGCCGCTGCGCGAGCGGCCTGCGCCTGATTGTCGAACATCGTTTTGTAGCGCGAGGCACGGTCACTCAGCGCCGCTTTGCGGTCGTTGCTGAGTGCGCTCTTGACGGCTTCCGTGAGCGCCGGCAGCGATGCCTCCACATCACCCGCGATCGAGAGATCGGTCGGTGCGAAGCGCTGGAAATCCTGGTAGTTGGACTTGGTGTAGAGGTCCGACACGTTGATGCTGATGACTTTGACATCCGGCTTCGCCGTGCGCCGGTAGTCGTGATACGGATCGCCGACAGCGTTGAGCTGGCCCCACAAGTCACCTACTTCCAGGCCCAGGACCAGGTCCGCGTTGCGAATCAGCTGGCCCTTCATGTCATTCAGGCTCAGATAGTGGGTGTTCGGGAAATTCATGCGGCCGCCGAGGTCCACAACCGGTGCGTTTAGCGTCTCAGCCAGGGCGACGAGGCGGGCAATACCCTCGGGCGTGCGCGCCACTCGATCGGCCAGGATGACTGGGTTTTCGGCCGCGATGAGCATCTGGGCCGCTTCGGCCAGTGCGCCAGCGTCGCCCTGCGGCGGCGTGACGGCGGTCATGCGCGGGATGGTCAGCGGTGGATCGACGTGCTCGATCGGACCTTCCTGCAAGTCACCGTCGGCGACGATGACCACCGGTTCCATGGGCGGCGTGGTGGAGATGCGATAAGCGCGCACCGTCGACTCGGCGAAATGCTGTAGGGATGCTGGCTGGTCATCCCATTTGGTGAAGTCGCGCAGCATAGCTGCTGCATCCTGGACGCTGTGGTACCACTCGACGCCAGCGCGCCGTTTGGTGGCATCGAGTACGTTGCCGGCCATGACGAGCATTGGCACGCGGTCGGCCCAGGCGTTGTAGATGCCCATCGAGGCGTGCTGCAGTCCGACCGTCCCGTGGGCCAAAATGGCCATCGGTTTGCCGGCTGCTTTGGCATAGCCGTGGGCCACGGCTGCCGACGACTCTTCGTGCATGCAGGTGATGAACTCGGGGTTGGTGTTGCCGCCGTAGTTGATGATGGATTCCTGCAAGCTGCGGAAGCTCGAGCCAGGGTTGGCGGCGATGTA
>DASYKL010000336.1:0-5764 GCA_035995405.1 Chloroflexota bacterium | reverse complement strand
GCCGTCTTTTGCCCAGCCAACGCCACCTGTGGCCGCGGGCGGCTCGATCGCCGGGGTCAGAGCTAACGCCGACAACAGTGGCGCCGCCCCGAACGGCACTGACGCTGGGCAACAGTTGCAGATGGCGGCTGTGGCGGCGCCTGAGGCGGGCAGCGCTAACGCGACGGCAGCGGCCGCCGCCGGCCCGGGCGCGCGACCAACACCTGATGCCGCTCATTTGCAGACCGCACGGCAGTGGGACGTCGCTGCGGCGGGGGTGATTTCTGACGCGGCGCTGGTTAGCCGGCTCGACCAGGCGCTCAGCGGCGTCGACGGTCGGGTCAGCCTGATGGTCAAAGACCTGGGCAGTGGCCACGGCGCGATTCTGGATGCGGACCGCGAGTTACCGGCGGCGAGCCTGTACAAGCTGCCGGTGCTTTACACCGTCTTCGACGCTGGGCTCGGCCTGGCTGAGGCCTTGCCCATCACCGAAGAGGCGCGGTCGTACGACGCCGGCACGATGGAGCTCGGGGTGGGCGAGACGCTCACCGTCGCCGAAGCAGTGGAACGCATGATCACCTTGAGTGACAACACGTCGGCGGTGATGCTCGGCAGCCGCGTCGGCGGGATGCGGATCAACGCCACGCTGGCTGCGCTTGGCATGGACGCGACGCATTACAGCCTCGATCGCATGACGACCTCGGCCGCCGACATGGTCCACCTCCTGGAATTGATGGCCCGCGGCAAAGCTGTGTCGCCCGCTGCCAGCGCTGACATGGTGCACCTGCTGCTGCGGCAACGGGTCAACGATCGCTTACCGCGGCTGTTGCCAGGCGAGGTCCAGGTGGCCCACAAGACGGGCAACCTGCCGGGCACCGTCAATGACGTCGGCCTGCTATACGGGCCGTCGAGCACCCTGGCGATTGCCGCACTGGTGTCCGATACGACCGACGAGAGCGCCGCCGCGACGGCTATCGCGCGCGCTGCGCAGGTTGCGTCTACCTACTTCCAGGCGCGGGTGGAAGACCCCAGCCGGCCGACGATCCCGCGGGCTCCCGGACGCAGCATTCCGCCAGTCTGGCGTGAGCCGCGGCCCGTACCGACCGTCACGCCGACGGTCGAACCGAGCCTCGTGCCCGTGGAGGGCGAGACAACTCCGCCAGCTACCACGGCGGCTGAGGCCGCGGTCGCGGCCACAGCCAAGCCGACGACCTTACCCACGCCGCCGCCGACGCCGACCACCCCGCCTGTGGCAGCCACGCCTGTGCTTGTGCCTGTACCGGCGCCGCCGGCCGTGAGTAATCAAGCCCCGCCGACGGCCACGACAGGGCCAGCCGTCGCGCCGACCGCCACCAGCGCGCCACCGCCAGCCACGCGTCAGCCCGCACCGCGGCCGGCGACCGCCACAGTGCCGACCGCCGTACCGACCGTCGCTGGCCGCCGCTGACGGGTTTCTGAGTGCCGCGGCTCACGGGTCTCGCAGCGCCGCGGCCCAGGCCGCGCGAGCCACGGCGTGCGCCTGCGCCTCGGCTGCGCCACCCGCCCGCGCCGCATCAAATGCCGCCACCCAGGCCGCCGCTGCTGCCCGCGCCTGCTCACAGGAGCTCAGCTCAACCACCGAGCACATCAACGCCCGATCGCGCTCATCCACCACCCCCGCGCTGGTCATATGTCTAGTAGAACAAAAGTTCTAGATAGGCGCAACCTTTTTTGCTTGGGCCCGCGATCGGTACGTTCAGCCCGTCGATTCAGGACCCACGAACTTGGTGGTGTGCTCGGCCGACGTGTAGATTCGGTGAGCCGATTCGGCCACCCCACCCGCCGCTCGAGATCTTTCAAACATCCGACGGACCAAGTTTCTAGCGGTGGCCCACCGGCCACAACCGAACAGCGCCGTGCCGATCCGCGCCTTCAATGAGTGAAGTGTCGTGCGATCGGCCGTCGCATTTAACGACCGTGTGGCATGTGTTCTGCTCCCGGATGCGCGCCGTGGCCACGATCGTCAGCACGTTGGCGGCGCTGCTGCTGCTGCTGGTCGGAACTGCCGCGCCCGCGGCGGCTCAGCGCGCCGACTTCTGCGCTGGCGCTGAAACGCCCCACTTCGCCAATGGCTTTGC
The DNA here is from genome assembly GCA_035995405.1 of Chloroflexota bacterium. Lineage (GTDB taxonomy): Bacteria > Chloroflexota > UBA6077 > UBA6077 > CF-72 > CF-72. Next base: position 3,668 of record DASYKL010000336.1, on the reverse strand, counting down.
TGACCTCAAAGCAGTGCTCGGCGAAACGATGGGCCAGCCGCTCGAATGTGAGCACCCCAACACTGCCAACGGCGACACGCTGCAGCAAACGACGCTCGGTCTGTCGTTCTATGACCACACTGCCAATACGCCGCAGTTCACTGACGGCTGGAACCACTGGGCGCTCGGACCCGCCGGCGTCGTTGCCTGGACGGGTGATCAGGCGCCCGCGGCGCTGCTCGCATCGAATCCCATCCCGCCCGAGACGCAGTGCGTCCAGGTCGGCGGGGGGACGTGCCTGCGCACCGAGGTGGAGTTAGCCGACACCCTGACGATGCTGGCTCAGACGCACACTGCCGCGCCGCTGCTGCGGATCGCCGGCCTGGCCGGTTACGTGATCCACTATGGCGACCTGGCGGCGGCCACACTCGGCCTGTTTCGTCCGTCGCGCGGCGACGTTGTGCTGAACTCGGTCTTGAAGACGTATCCGACAATCGATCGTGGACCGGTGCTCGCGCACGAATTGCAGCACGTCACGGACTGGATTGTTGACAGTCGAGCACTCCGTACGGAGCGCGGCTGCCTGGCCACCGAGACCAACGCCTTTCACACCGAGGCAGCCACCTGGAGTGAACTTGTCGGTACCACGCGGAGGCCCGCGGCGAATGACCTGGAGCGCGAATTCAACGCCATCGCCAACGCGCTGGCCAAAGATCCAAGCGCGTTTGCGGATCGTTTGAGCACCGTCTATCACGACGAGTGCCAGCCGGGGTGAGCGCTACCAGGACGCGTGCAGGCCGGCCAGAGCAGCCATCTGGCGAATTGGATCGTAATCCGCATCTTTGACCGCGACGAAGCGAGTCATGTGCGCTCGCTCCAGGAGGCGTTGTCCATGTCCATCCTGATCGATCGCCAGCAACACCTGCCGAATCTGCTGTCGTAATTCCGGCGCAACGGCGCGCGACACCACCAGCGGTGGGATGGGACTCGGACCTAACGTCTCCACCACGCGGATGCGCGCCGAGAGGTCCGGCTGGAGGCGCAGCTCCTGTTCAAGCACGGTCGTATCCAGCGCGGCAGCGTCGATCGTGCCGTCGAGGATCAGTTGGAGTGAGCGCTCGTGTGCGCCGGACTCCACCACCTCGCCAAAAAACTTGCTGGTGTGGCCACGCGCTGCCAGCATAGAGCGCGGCAGGTTGTAGCCGGAGTGCGACGTCGGCTCGTTGAACGCAAAGCGTGCACCGCGCAAGTCGGACAGGGACGTACCGGTGGTGCCGCTGCGCACGACGACATCGGAAAAATACACCGGGCGGCGCTCATAGCGTTCGGCGCGCATCACCGGCGCGCAGACCAGCTCGACTCCCGGCGTGTCGCGGCGGTTGACTGCGTACACATATTGCAGGCCACACACGACGCCCAGGTGTGCGTCACCGCGATACAGCTGCCGCTCGCGCTCTTGCCATGGCACATTCTCCAGGACGGTGACCGACAAGTGCAGTCGCCGACTGAGATAGGCGGCCAGGTCGCGGCTGAAAAACGCCGCGTTGTCGGCCATCAGTGAAGCCACGACCAGCTCGCGCATCTGCACTCAGTCTACGAGCCGCCGACCTACTCGGCGCCGTTACCGTTCCGGCTCTGAAACGAGAGGTCGACCAACTATCTTGTGCGCTTCCGCCGTTGCATACTCGACAGATACTCCCGCCCGAGAAGGCACTTCATGACCTCTGTACTCGTCGTTGATGATGAACCGATGCTGCGTACGCTGGTCGCTGACGTGCTCGACGAGGCGGGCTATTTCGTCACCACGGCGAGCGATGGTGAGCAGGCGATCGAGCGCTTGCGGGACATGCGGCCTGACGTCCTCTTGCTCGACCTGAGCATGCCGGGGATCGATGGCTGGGCGGTGCTCGAGTCTCTGGCCGCCAGCAAAAGCCGGCGCGGCCTGCCCATCGGCATCATGTCGGCCGCGCGGAACGTCGAGCGGGCTATCCCGTTCAGCGGTGCGGTGCGGCTGATCTCCAAGCCCTTCGATCTGGACGACCTGTTGCAAACCGTGCACGAGCTGGCGACGCACAGCGCCGTCAGCTACAGCGCGCTGCACCCCGAGCTGCCCCGCCGCCGCCCGCGGCGATCTTTCGCCAGCGCGGTGTAGCTATCCGCCGGGCAGGCCATCTGGTGTACACCTATGCCGTGAGCTGCGTCGAGGGTGGGCAGAACGGCGGGCCGTGTTATGGCACCCCGTTCGTCTTCGACCCTCGACGGCGCGGCATGCTGTGTCGGGCGCACGCGCTGGCGCCACTCGAACGCGCCTTCGGCGAGCGACCCGACCTCGAAGAAAAAGCCGAGCTGGTGCTGCGTTTTCTGGCGTTAGCGACCGAGCAGCGGCGCGAGATTCTGGAGAACCTCAGCGCCGCGGACCGTCTCGAGTTCATCGAGATGGCGCGGCTGTTCGACCTCCGCGACGGCTAGTCGGCGACCAGTGCCGCGACGCGGTGCGGCGCGGTGCCGTTAGCAGCTTCACCTTCAAGCTCGCTGCCGGCCGCGGGCGGTGAGACGCTCTCAGCGATGAACGCCTGGACCATGTGTCGTGCATCCTCATCACGGTGCTGTATCGCCGGGCTCTTCATAAAATACGCGCTTGGCCCTTCGAGCGACCCGCTCAGCCCACGATCGAGCGCCAGCTTGACGCACCGCACCGCGTCGATCACCACGCCCGCGCTATTCGGCGAGTCCCACACCTCTAGCTTCAGCTCCACGTTCAAGGGCACGTCGCCAAACGTCCGACCCTCGAGTCGAATGTGGGCCCATTTGCGGTCGGTCAGCCACGGCACATAGTCACTCGGTCCGACGTGGATGTCCTGGGCCGGTAACTCCTGGTCGAGCTGGCTGGTAACGCTGGTGGTTTTGGAGATCTTCTTGGACTCCAAACGCGACCGCTCCAGCATGTTCAGAAAATCGGTGTTCCCACCGACGTTCAATTGACTGGTGCGCTCGAGCTTCACACCGCGATCCTGGAACAGCCTGGCCAGCATGCGGTGGATGATCGTCGCGCCGACCTGACTCTTGATGTCGTCGCCGACGATGGGCAGGCCTTGCTCCTCGAAGCGTCGCCGCCACGACGGATCCTTGGCGATGAACACGGGAATGCAGTTGACCACGCCAACACCGGCCGCCAGCGCCTGCTCCATGTAAAAACGCGTCGCCTGTTCGCTGCCTACGGGAAGGTAATTGATGAGGACGTCGGCCTGTGTCTCGCGCAGAACCGTGGCGACATCGACTTCGGGGCTAGCCGCTTCGGTGATGATCTCGGACAGATATTGGCCCAGGCCATCGAGGGTCTTGCCGCGGCTGACGATCACACCCGTGGTGGGGACGTCGGCAAAGCGGACCGTGTTATTGGGTTCGGTAAAGATGGCTTCGGCGAGGTCGTGGCCAACTTTGCGCTCGTCGACGTCGAAGGCGGCGACGAACTCGATGTCTCTGACGTGATAGCCGCCGAGGTCGACGTGCATGAGGCCTGGGACTGACTCGTTGGCAGCGGCGTCGCGGTATTTGTGGACGCCCTGGACAAGGGCGGAGGCGCAGTTGCCGACGCCAACGATGGCGACTCGGACGGTGCGCGAAGCGGTCGTGGTCATGCACACAGTCTATCACGGCAAGCGCTTTCCGGAAAGCGCTTGCCGTGGGGC
>DASYKL010000335.1:0-4310 GCA_035995405.1 Chloroflexota bacterium | reverse complement strand
TGGCGTACGTCTACAGCCTCAAGCGCAAGCGCCGCCGCGCTGCATAAGACTCGGTACTAACGGCGATCTGATACAGGCGCCGCCTCCCTACTGACTATGGCCTGTCCGGCCGCAGACTCCGACCACTGTGGAAGTGGTTCTCTAAATGGCCGTTGCTTCGGCGGCGTTGAACAGCGGTGACGGTGGCGGCGGGATCGTAGCGCGGCTCAGCCGTTACTCGGACCTGGTGCTCGCGGCGGCGGTTTGTGCTGTCGTCGGCATGATGATCGTCCCGCTACCCGAGTGGCTGCTGGATTTGCTGATCATTCTCAATCTCAGCCTCGGGCTGATCATGTTGATGGTCGCCCTCTACGCGCGTGACGCGTTGCAGTTCTCGGTCTTCCCCAGTCTGCTGCTGCTGACCACCCTCTTCCGCCTAGGTTTGGACATCTCGGCCACCCGACTGATCTTGCTGCAGGCCCATGCCGGCCAGGTGGTGACCGCCTTCGGCAGCTTCGTCGTAGGCGGCAACTTCGTCGTCGGCGTCGTGGTCTTCATGATTTTGATCGTCGTCAACTTCGTGGTCATCACCAATGGTGCTGGCCGCGTCGCTGAAGTCGCGGCTCGCTTCACCCTCGACGCCATGCCTGGCAAGCAGATGGCTATCGATGCCGAGCTGAACGCGGGCGCCATCAACGACGAGACCGCGCGCACGCGCCGCAAGGCAGTCCAGCAAGAAGCTGACTTCTACGGCGCGATGGACGGTGCGTCGAAGTTCGTCAAAGGCGACGCGATCGCCGCGATCATCATCATGGTCATCAACATCGCCGCTGGCTTCGTCATCGGCGTCATGCAACTCAAAATGCAGATGGGCGACGCGCTCAGCGCCTACACGCTGCTGACCGTCGGCGAGGGCCTGACCTCGCAGATCCCGGCGTTGTTGATCTCGACCGCTACGGGCATGATCGTGACCCGCGCGGCTTCCGAGCCAGGCAGCAACCTGGCCAAGGACGTGCAGACCCAGCTGTTCGGCAACCCTCGCGCCCTGGGCATCGTCGGCGTCCTGCTCCTCGGTATGGCGGTCGTACCGGGCATGCCCAAGATCCCGTTCATTGTCATCGCCGGCGTGCTGTTCGCCGCGACCCAGATGTTGCGCAAGACGTCAAAGCGCGAAGCGCTCGCGGCGGCGAATCCGGCGAGTGCGCCAGGCGGTGCAAACGGACAGAGCCAGGAGCCCGAGAACTTCACCCAATTGTTACGCGTCGACCCGATCAGCGTCGAGATCGGCTACGGCTTGATCACGCTGGCCGACACCGAAAGCGGCGGCAACCTGCTCACGCGCGTCACCCTGCTGCGTCGCCAGATCGCTACCGACCTCGGCATTGTGGTACCGACGATCCGCATTCGCGACGACCTGCAATTGCCTGCCGACACGTACATCGTGCGTCTACGCGGCGTCGAAGTGGCGCGTGGCGAAGCGCGAGCAAATCGCTTGCTGGCGATGAACCCTGGCACTGCCGATGGCTCGGTCGACATCGAGGGATTGCCCGCTATCGAGCCGGCTTTCGGCCTGCCTGCACGGTGGATCGTGCCCGAGGCGCGTGAGCACGCCGAGTCGCTCGGCTATACCGTCGTCGACCCAACCTCAGTCATAACGACCCACCTCTCGGAAGTGATCCGCCATCACGCGGCGGCGATCATCAATCGCCAGGACGTCCAATCGCTGCTGGACGGTGTCAAAGCCGAGCACCCGGCGCTCGTAGGTGAACTGGTGCCCGACACCCTGAGCATCGGCGAGATCCAGAAGGTCTTTCAGCACTTGCTCGTTGAGCGGGTCTCGATTCGAGACCTGGTCACGATCCTCGAGTCACTGGCCGACACGGCGCGTACGACTCGTGACCCCGACCAATTGGGCGAGCGTGTGCGCCAGTCCCTGGGCCGAGCGATCTCCCGCCAGAACATGGGCCCAGACGATCGGCTGGCAGTCTTCACGCTATCGCCGGCCTGGCAGCAGTCACTGGCGGGTGCGTTGCAGGTCACTGATACGGGGAGCGCCATCTTGCTGATGGACGCGCCGAGCGGCAACAAACTGATCCAGGCGCTCTCGAAGGAGATGGAGCGGGTCGCCTCGCTCGGTCACAACCCGATTCTGCTGTGCCCAGCGCGATTGCGCCTGGCCGTCAAGCGATTTACCGAACGTTCGCTGAGTGCGCTGACGGTCCTGTCGTACAGCGAGGTCGCGTCGCAGGTCGAAGTCACCACGCTTGGAGTGGTAGGCGATGCAGCAGCAATCTGAGTCGCACACCGGCGCCGCGCTGACCATCGGCCAGCGTCTGGAGCTCGGCTACGACCCGTCATCGCCGATGGGGCGGCGGGCCGAGGCCACGGAGTGGCTGCCCAGTCGCCTCGAGGACAAGGCTGAAGACGGCCGATGGTTCACGGTCGCCTGGCCGACGGACCCCTATCGAAAGCTGATTCTGGTTGAGCCTGGCGACCGTGTCGCGCTGGCTGCTTCGAGTCCGCGGGATGCCCTGTACGCGGCCGACGCGGTCATCGAGGCGATCAACCACGAGCCGATCCCGCTGTTGACAGTGCGAATCGACGGCGCGTGGCGGCGTAGTCAGCGACGGAACGCTGTTCGCGTCGGCGTGGCCATTCGGCCGCGGCTGGCGGACAAGGTCCTGGGGACGGCCCACAAGGCGTTGCGTCTGGGTATCAGCAATATCAGCGCCAGCGGGGTCCAGGTCCGGTCGCAGGACGAATTGCATTCGGGCGACTTGCTGGAGCTCGCGTTCGAGCTGCTCGGCTTCGAGGGCGAAGTCACCGTCCAGGCGCGTGTGCGGCGGGTCTATCGGCACGACCGCGACAGCACGAGTCGCGGCATCTGGGATGCCGGCTGCGAGTTCGAGGGCGTCCCGGACCGCGTCGGCCAACGGATCGTTCAGTACATCTTTGCGCAGCAGCGGGCCCTGGCCCGCCTGAGGAAGGACTAACGCACGTGGACTCGACGGAGGCGCGGGTGCGCGCGCTCGACGAAACAACGCTGGGCTGGCTGCAGCGCGGCGTATGGGCGATCTGTGTCGCCGTGTATCTGGCCGTCTTCGTTGGTGGCATACAGGCTGGCGGTGCGGAGCTGATCACCATGGGTCGCGCGGTTGGGTTCACTCTCGCGGCAGCGGTGCTGGGCCGCGTGCTGCTTGGCCTGTTGTCGAAAGCACTATTGGCCGCCCCACAGGGGCTAACGGCTGAGCAGGACGGGCCACTTGGCTCTCTGGTCGACCTGGCGTCGTCGACTAATGTCGCGCAGCAATCTGAGGATGAGGCCCTGGCGGCCTGATGGAGGCATTGGAAAAGGCAGTGGAAGGAGCCATGGCCGCTACGGCACCGTTGAAAAAGGCGGCCGACCCGCAGCATTACCCGCACACCCCTGAGGATCTGCGCAAGGAGCCGAACTACCCGATCTGGGTACGACTGCGAACTGGCGATCGAGGGGCGCGGGATGAGCTGGTCGTCCGCTATGCACCGCTGGTCAAATACGTCATCGGGCGTATGGCGATCAGTCTCCCCGCGGCAATGGACTCGGATGATGTCCTGTCGGCCGGTACGGTGGGCTTGCTGCACGCAATCGATCGCTTCGACCCGGACCAGGGCGTGCGCTTCGAAACCTACGCGCTGCAGCGCATCCGGGGCTCGATCATCGACACCATTCGCTCGCTGAGCCCGCTTTCACGCGGCGCTGGTCGACGAGCTCGACTGCTCGATGAGACCACGGCCGCGTTGGCTCAGCTGCTCGGTCGCGCGCCAACGCAAGAAGAGCTGGCCCGCGAAATCGGCGTCGACATTCAGGAACTGGGACGCATGCTGCTGGAGTCAGCGCATGTCATCGTTTCACTCGACGGGGCAGGTTATGGCGGCGATGACGACGGCGAAGTCCAGTCGTTGCGCGACTTGCTGCACGACCCAGATGAGGCGGGCACCGACCAGGTGGTGGAGGAAAACGAGCTGGTCGATCGGCTGAGCTCGGCGATCGATTCGCTGCCGCCGCGTGACCGGTTGGTGCTGAACCTGTATTACCACGAGGAGCTGACGCTCAAAGAGATCAGCCGCGTCATCGAAGTGTCCGAGTCACGTGTCAGTCAGATCCATACGGCGGCGGTCATGAAGTTGCGGGCACTCCTGCGCAACAGCCACCTCGCCAGGGCAGCTTAGGTCTATCCATGTCTACGCCCACGGGCTCAGCGTCATCAGTGTTGTCGGCCATTTGGCTCGACTGCCTGGCACCTGTAAGTGTCGGCGAGCGGAAACGCCCGTGCGGCGCTGACGGATGCGGC
>DASYKL010000334.1:0-7153 GCA_035995405.1 Chloroflexota bacterium | reverse complement strand
CGCCGCCGCACTCGGAGTCGACGAACAGCGCGTGGCGGTCAAGTACTCGAGCACCCTCGGTGGCGTCTTCGATGCGGGTGCCGGCGGTTCGAAGAGCACGCACAGCATCGGCGCCGTCGCCGTACAGACGGGCACGGCGCTCAGGGAGAAATTGCAGGACCTGGCCGCTGAAGTCATGGGCTGGCCAGCCGACCAGATTCAGCTGCGCGGTGATCGGTTTACGCTCGTCAACGGTGGCGACAGCGCGTCTTTTGAGGAGGTCGCCGGTCGGATCGCGCGCGGCGCGCCCGTCGAAGTCGAAGGCACCCACACGCCCTCGGCCGAGCACGCCGACGACGTGGGTAATGCCAACTTCACGGCTTTCGCCATTGAGCTGGAAGTCGACCCTGAGACGGGCCAATTGACCTTGACCGACGTCCTGCAGGTGGCCGACGTGGGGACCATCATCAACCCGGTGGCCCACGATGGTCAGTTGCGCGGTGGGTTCGGCTTTGGTCTAGGTGCGGCGCTCATGGAGGACCTGGCCGTTGAAGACGGTCGAGTGCTGACGCCGAATCTGAGCGAATACAAGCTGCCCACGCAGCTGGATATGCCGCCATACCGCGTGGTGCATGTCGAATCGGTTGGCCCTGGCCCCTTTGGGGCCAAGATGGCCGGCGAGTTGAGTAATTGCGCGGTTGCGCCGGCCATCGCCAACGCGGTCGCCGACGCAACGGGCGTGCGGCTGACGGATCTGCCGATCACGGCGGAGGCGATTTTGCGTGCGCTCGGCAGCCTAAGGACCTAGCGGTCGACGCTCGACGATCTCTTCCGGGGGCGGCACACGAGCGCACAGCCCCAGGAGGAGCAAGTCATACGTCGCCTTGAGCGCCCCCGCCAGCAGCAGCGGCCAGCCGAACGTGGAAACCGCCAGGAGGGACCCGGCGACGAGAGGTCCGGCCGCCGCGGCGAGGCTGCGCGGTACTGACGTCACACTAGCCGCGGCAGGGCGCTCTGCCGCTGGTACGACGGCCATGACATACGAATTTCGGGCCGGCACATCCATCTGCGACAACAGGCTGCGTGCCAGCAGCAGCACGATGGCTAGCGGCAGGTCGGGCATGAATGGCACGAGCATCAGCAGGACGTTTGATGGCAAGTGGCTGAAGACCATCGTGTTGACCAGTCCGAAGCGCCGCGCGAGCCGAGCCGCGACCAGGTAGGAGCCGGCTGACAGGACGCCGGTCCAGAAGAAGATCGTGCCTGCGGTCACGATGGACAAGTCGAACCGCTGAAACAGCCAGAAAGCGAGCAACGACTGGACGATCAGTCCGCCACCGAACGCGTCGAGGCTGAAGAGTACCGCCAGCAGGTACACCAGGCGCCGCGAATCGCGCAGGACGGCGCGCGTCGGCCGCGGATCCTCCATCGCGGGCGAGAGTCGGCGGTAGAGCAGCGCTGCGACGAGCGCCAGCACGGCGTACAGCCCGAACATGCCGCGCACGAGCTGCATCTCCGGCCAGCCCACGCGCGTTGCAATCAGGTACGGAACGCCCGCCGACAGCGCTCCCAGTGCACCCAGCAGTGAGCCGACGACGCTGTAGCGAGCGAACAACGAGGTCCGCTCACGGGCGCTGACCGTGCGCGGCAGGACCGCCTGCTCGAGTGGCAGAAAGACACTGACGTCACCGGACGATGGGTTCAACGTGCCGACGAAGGCGACCAGCATCAGCGGCCAGTAGTCGTGCACGAGTGAGAATGCTGCACCCGTAGCGGCCATCAGCAATGCGCCGCTGATCAACAGCCGACGGGTTGGGAAGCGGTGAGCGATGAGGCCAACAACTAAGGTCAGGGCCGCCGAGCCGACGAGCGTCGCGGTGGCAACACTGCCAATCTGCAGGGCGTCTAACCCCACGTCGAGCAGATAAACTGGCAACAGCACACTGACAAATCCATCGGCGAATGCACGCACGCCGCGGGCGACGACGATGACCGAGGCGTCTGACGTTGTTTCGGGTGGCAGCCAACTCCAGGTCGACGGCAACCTGCTTGCAACCTGCATCAGAAAAAAACTGTGTTACTCTTGGAAACGTATGCAGACCGCTGACGCGAGCTATTACAGCATTTCACAGGTGGCCAGTTTGCTCGGTGTCAGTCGGGTAAGCGTGTGGCGCTGGATCAGCTCAGGCCAGCTGCCCGCGACGCGACTCGGCCATCGTACTGTGCGAATTCTGCGCGCACACGTCGACCAGCTGCTAGCCAACCCGCCTGGTCCAGGAGGACGCCGCGGCCCCGGCCTTCGCACGGTCTCGGGCGACCAGACCGCACCACGGGCGGAGTGGCTCAAAAGTGGCTCGCCCGAGCACCTGGTGCTCTTCTACGACGCGGAGCGATTCCTGATCGATAGCGTGGCCGACTTTGTTGCGCCGTCATTGAACGCCGGTGAGCGGGCCGTGCTGGTCGCGACACCTGACCATCGGGCGGCAATCGGGCAGCAGCTGACGGCTGCCGGCATCGATGTGGAAGCCGCCCGCGCGGAGGCTCGCTTGATTGAGCTCGACGCGCAGGAGACGCTGGAGCGCTTCATGGTTGATGATCGGCCAGACCATCCCCGATTCGCGACTGTGGTTGCCGAGATCGTGTCGACGCGCCACCCACCAGCGGCGGCGGGCGGAACCCGTATTTTCGGTGAGATGGTGGCACTGCTGGTGGCGCAGGGTAACCCCCAGGCGGCGATCGCTCTCGAATCTCTGTGGGGCCGGGCACAACAGCAGTACCCGTTCGCATTGCTGTGCGCTTATCCGATGGCCCAGCTCGGCAGCCACGGTCTGGCTGGCCTCCTGAGTGACGTCTGTGCTGAGCACTCGACAGTGGTCCCCACGGAGCGCTATTCGTCGCTCGAAGGGTCGGACGATCGGCTGCGCGAGATCGTCGCCCTGCAGCAAAAAGCCGCTTCGCTCGAGCACGCCTTGACGGCAGAGCGGGCTGCCCGAGACCAGGTCGAAGCTGCGCTGCACGCCCGTGAAGAGTTTCTGTCGATCGCCTCGCACGAGCTGCGCACTCCGATTGCGGTGCTCTCGGCGCAAGCGCAGCTGGCGATGCGTCGTCTGGCACGCGACGGCGAGCTGGATGCGAACCGGATCGCTCAGGCGTTCAAGACCATGGACGCGCAGGCCGAAAAGCTTTCGCGCCTCGTTAGCCAGCTGCTCGACGTGACGCGCCTCGAGGCTGGGAAACTCGACCTGGATCTACGGGTCACCGACCTGGTGCGGTTGGTTGCTCAGGCGGCCAGCACTCATCGCGCTCTGAGCGAGCGCCACTCGATCGTGTTCGAGGCGACCGCTAGCCTGGACTGGGTTGTCGATGCGCTGCGAGTGGATCAGCTGGTCAGCAATTTGCTCGACAACGCGATTAAATACAGCCCAGATGGCGGCACGATTGAGGTGGTCCTGACGCAGCCGACCCCGACGAACGTGATGCTCTCGATTCGTGATCACGGGCTGGGTATTCCGGAGTCCAAGCGATCGCACATCTTCGACCGTTTCTACCAGGCGCACGGCACGACCTATCGCAGCGGGATGGGCCTGGGCCTGTATGTGTGTCGCCATATCGTGGAGCTGCACGGTGGTGCGATCAGCGCCGAGTTCCCTGCGGACGGCGGAACGCGGATCGTCGTCGAGCTCAAGAAATAGATTCTGCTTATAGCTGCGATAGCGGCGTTTATACCGTCGTCAGCGACGAGTGCGCGATAATTCTGGCCGCACCGAAACGTTGTTATCCGCAACCATGGAACCCGCTCGGCAGTGTCGCTGAGGGGTGAGTCGGCCCCCCATCCGGTTCACGATCGCAGCACGCTGCTGTCGTGGCGCGCCTGCCAGCGCGCCCCCCGCCGGTCCGACCGCTTTGGAGGTGGCTCCCAAACCGTGGCACGTCAAGACCTCGTTATTCGTATCGCCGGCGAAGCAGGCGAAGGTGTCTCAATTACTGGCCAGATGGTCACGCAGGCAACGGCCCGCGCCGGCTACTACGTTCTGACCGACTCCGTACCGCCCGCCGAAATCAAAGGCGGCTATAGCTTTTATCAAATCCGACTCAGCGAAAAACGCCTGCGTTCCCGCGGCGACTCTGTTGACGTGCTGCTCGCCTTCAATCAGGAAGCATTCGAGAATTCGATCGAGCATCTCCGCCACGGAGGCATTCTGATCTACGACTCGGCTGAGCTCAGCCCACCAGAGAGCGACCGCTATCGGTCCTACTCCGTCCCGCTCACTGATATCGCCAAAAATCAAGTCGAGCTGGCGTTGTCAAAGAACATGGTCGCCGTAGGGGCCGTGGCCGGCTTGTTCGGACTCGACACTGAGCATATCCATCGTCTGTTGCGCGAGTCCAAGCTGGCCAAAAAAGGCGAGGACATTCTCAATAAGAACCTGAAGGCCGTCGACCTGGGCTATCAATATGTGTCCGAACGTGTAGCCGAGCGGGCGTCGCTCGAAGTGCGGCCATCCAAGCTCGAGGGCCGCATCGTCATTTCCGGCAACCACGCCGTAGCGCTCGGTGCACTGGTGGCGGGCTGTCGGCGGTACGCCGGGTATCCGATCACACCAGCCACGGACATCATGGAATTTCTGGCGGACGAGCTGCCGCGCGTCGGTGGTGCCGTCGTCCAGGCTGAGGACGAGATCGCGGCGATCGGTATGGTCCTGGGCGCGTCGTACGCTGGCCAGAAGGCGATGACGGCCACTTCCGGGCCTGGCCTGAGCCTGATGACCGAGATGCTCGGGCTGGCCAGCATGGCCGAGATCCCCAGTGTCGTCATTGATTGCCAACGTGCAGGTCCATCGACCGGTATGCCGACCCGCCACGAGCAAGGTGATCTGAACCTGGCCGTCTATGGCGCACATGGTGAGGTGCAGCGCGTCGTCCTGGCGCCGGCCAGTCTCATGGATTGCTTCTGGACGACGATCGCGGCCTTCAACCTGGCCGAAGAATTCCAGATTCCAGCAATTGTGCTCCAGGACACAGTGTTGGCGGTGCGCACCGAAAGCATCCCGCAGCCGGACCTGTCGACAGTCAACATCGTCAATCGCCAAACGTTTGCCTATCGTGACGCGGGCGATGCGACCGAGCCTGGCTACGATGCGGCGTCAGGTCCCGAGCGCTACCTGCGTTACCAGATCACGCCAGATGGTGTCTCGCCGATGGCCATTCCGGGGACGCCGGGCGGGGCATATGTCGCCACCGGCCTCGAGCACACCCAGGCGGCGAACACGAGCTCGGACGCGCGCAACCACGCCGCGATGACCGAAAAGCGGTTCCGCAAGATGGATGGTGTGCTCGCCAAAGCACCGCCCGCCCACGAGTACGGCGATCCGTCCGCCGAGATCGGCTTCCTGACCTGGGGCAGCACCTTTGGTGTTGTTGCGGAAGCCATCGACAAGCTGGCCGCGCAGGGCATCAAGGCCCACGCCCTGGCCCCACGGATGGTCTGGCCGCTCCCGACTCACCAGATCGATCCGTTCCTGAAGAACAAGCGCATCGTGATCGTGCCGGAGGTCAACTACACCGGCCAGTTCGCCAACCTGCTCAAAACCCACTATCAACACGTCGAGTTCACCCGACTCAATGTGTACGGCGGGCAACCGTTCAGCGTCGCCCGTCTGATCGAAGCCGTTGTTCCCAACGCGTCGACCGATGTCGCCGCGACGCGCGAGGAGGCCGCCGCACATGCCTGATCAGGTTTTTACGCCGACGATTACCCCGGACCGCACCGTTGAGGAATACAAAAGCGGCGTCAAGCCGACGTGGTGCCCTGGCTGCGGCGATTTCGGTGTTCTGAACGCCGTCTACAACGCCCTCCGTGGCAAGGGCTACGCGCCCGAAGATGTTGTGCTGGTCAGTGGCATCGGCTGCTCGTCGCGGCTGCCGTTCTTTAGCAGTACCTACGGCTTCCACACCGTCCACGGTCGCACCATGCCGATCGCCACGGGCATTAAGGTCGGCAATCCTGATCTGAAGGTCCTCGCCTTGGGTGGTGACGGCGATGCCTTCGCCATCGGCGGCGGGCACTTCATCCACGCCGCCCGACGCAACCTGGACGTGTGCTACGTCATCATGGACAACTCGATCTACGGCTTGACGAAAGGTCAAACCTCGCCGACGTCGATGGTGGGTTTTGTCACCAAGACGACCCCCAAAGGCACGCCGGATCGTCCCGTCAACCCGCTCCAATTGGCGATGGCCAGTGGCGCGACGTTTGTCGGGCGCGCTTTTTCGGGCAAGCCGAAGGAGTTGGCTGACCTTATCGTGCAGGGCATCGACCACAAGGGCTTCGCCATCATCGATGCGTATAGCCCGTGTCCGACATTCAACAAGGTCAACACGTTCAAGTACTACCGCGATCAGGCGGTTGAATTGCCGCGCGAGCATGACGCGTCCGACGTCATGCAAGCCTGGGCGCGGGCACAGTCGACGGACCCGGTGTATCTGGGCGTGCTTTACGAGGCCACGGGCGAAGCCAGCTTCGAGGACCACATCGCGTCGGCTCATTCGGGTACCGAAGCCGATGTGCCGCGTGTCATCAGCTCGATCCTGGAGCGCTACAGCTAGGCGGCGCCGCGTCGCAAGACACGGTAGACACCGAAGCGCTGCGCTTCGGTGAACCGTGTTCGCAGGTAGTCGTCCAGGACTGTTTCGCCGCCGCCGTTCGGTCGCCAGTAGTCGAGCCACCCGTCGGAGACGACGACGGTCATCACATTGGTCTGCTCAAGCGTAGCGACGATCTGTTGGACGACGGCGGTCGGCAGGCCTGGGTAGACGTGGCTGTAGCGAGTCGGGTTCGGCCGGTCCGCCAGGACGTACACCAACGGCTCTGACGGATAGACGAAGATCGCTTCACCGGGTGCGGTATCGCGTTCGAGCTCGTCGAGCAAATCACGTAGCTGCCAGGTCATACCGACGTCCATGCGGAAGCCACGGGCTATCGGTGGTCGCTCCAGCGCTAACAGCCAGGTGCGTGTCGGCCAGCCTGTCTCTGGATCGGTGGTGTAGTACTGGCTGGCACGCAAGTACAGACTTGGGGCAGCCGCGAGCACGATCAACGCCAGCCCAGCGACGGCGAGCCAACGTGGGGCCTGGCTGAGCGCTACCGCGCCGACCACCAGCAAGATGGGCGCGG
>DASYKL010000333.1:0-3727 GCA_035995405.1 Chloroflexota bacterium | reverse complement strand
ATGCTGCTGATTCGGCGGGTGCCGCTGATTCAGCTGGTGCCGCCGGCGCGGAGGCGAGCCGCCGGTCCAACTCGCTCATCGGTGGCATGTCGAGCAGCTGATCTGCGATTGCACGTGGTACGCCTGGACCAGCTGACGGCCGAGCTCGGCCTGGTTCGGCGGCGGCTGCCAGGCCATGTTGAACACCTGGTCGCGTGGGCGGATGAACTGCGCCGGGTTCTGGTGACAGTCGAGGCAGAAGCTCATCTGAAATGACTCGGCCTTGTACATCAGCGGCATCTGGTCAACCCGGCCGTGACACGTCGAGCAGCCGACACCCTTGTCGATATGGATGCTGTGGTTGAAATAGACGAAGCCGGGCAGGTTGTTGACCCGGTTCCAGTCGATTGGCTGGCCGCTGAGAAAGCTCTGCTGGACTGGCTGCAGCATCGGACTCTGGGCCCAGACCTGGGAGTGGCAATTCATGCAGGTTTGCGTAGGTGGGATGCCGGCGAAGGCGCCGGTTTCGACGGTGGTGTGGCAGTAGCGACAGTCGATGCCGTCGTCGGTGACGTGGTGTTTATGGCTGAACGGCACCGGCTGGTCGACGGGTTGGCCGACCTGAGTGACATACGGCGAGCGGACATACAGCTCGAGGGCGCCGAAGAGCAGGAGGATGCCGAGTACTGAGGCGCCGAGGGTCAAGCGCGCGAGGCTATTTGCACCGGGCCCAAAAACTTGCGCCACTACGCCGCCCTGTGGGGATTGTGGCTAGCGTAGTGGCGGTTGGGCTTGACTTCCGTCACAATGGCGGGCGAACGAAAGTCGCATCTGCAGGCGCGAAGTGCGCGACACTTGAGACGAGAAGCCAATGGACCATCACGTCAGGCATCAGTCGACCGTCGCGCGGGGTGGCGGGTGAGAAACCTGCCGTTCCGGGCCACGCCGTTCCGCGCCGCTATGTGGGCACTGGCAGGGCTAGCCGTGCTGGTCGGGATCGTCGCGGCCTTGACGGGGCTGCTCGTGCTCGTGGCGGTCGCGATCGGTTTGGCGATTGTGAACCTCAGCTATTTGCCGCGGCTGGCCGCCTGGCTGCGGATCTCGCCGGCGTGGCTGGCGATTGCGTTGCTGCCGCTGCTCATCGCTATTGGCGCGCTGATCTCAGGCGTGAGCGGCGGGGCGTGGGGCGCCGGGTTGTGGCTGGCGGGGATTGGCTTACCGCGGGTGCTCGTCCGCGACGTCTCGCGGCGCCTGCGGCAGCGACTGGGCGGCCGTCTCGGCGGCGGCTCGGGCGTCACCATTTACGACCTCGACGTCACGCAGCCGCCAACGGAAGGGCATCCGGCGCACCGGCCATTGCCGCCCGTTGAGCGTCCAGCGCGAACCGAACCTGGCGCCTGATCGGCCGGAGCGGCGTGGCGAAGTCGGATTGGGCGGCGGGAGGCTCAGGACGCCGAGAGGACGTCGTGTTGGACGCCCATCGCGGCGCGGAGACGATCCAAACCCAGGCGGATTCTCCCTTTGACCGTCCCGATCGGGGCGGCGAGCTGGGTGGCGATCTCGCTGTGGCTCAGGCCGCCAAAGTAAGCCAGCTCGATTACCTGTTTTTGTTCCGGCGGCAGAGACGCCAGCGCTGCTCTCGCCGACTCGGCGTCGACGTTCGACACGGCCTGGGTCGGTACGTCGCTGGGGTCGGCGGGGTCGACGCCCTCGGCGAGTGACTCGACTGGTCGGCGACGGCGCGCCCGCAGGACGTCGATCGATCGATTACGGACCATCGACAGGATCCAGGTGTGGGTCGAGCCGCGCGCGGCGTCGTAGGTATGCCCCGACCGCCAGGCGGACAGGAACACTTCCTGGACGACTTCTTCGGCATCGCCGAGGTCGTTCAGCATGTGAAATGCGAGGCCAATCGCCTGACGGTGGTGTGCGTCATACAGCGTTTCGAGCTGCGCGAGGTCTGCCGCGGGCGTCTCGCTCAGGTTCACGACTGGACCACGCCGACCATGACGGGATTGCTGGTCGGGGCGTTGACTCGGCCAGGCTCGCGGGTGATGGCGACCGTTTTGCCTCGCACGTCGCCCTGGAGAGGGATGCTGGCGTTGCCGTTGGGGAGCACGCCGGCGGCGACGGGTTGCTGGTCCTGGGCGATGATCCAGGCTTCGTAGACGTAGCCAGGGCCGGGGTCGGGTAGGTCGCGCATTTCGAGCTCGGCGGCGCCGGAGCGACGGACGACGACGGTTGCCCGCCCGGGGGCGTCGCCGTGCAGATCGACTTGAGCAACGGGTTGGTTTTCGTAGCTGAAGGCGCCGACGGAGACCAACGCGACAACAAACACGGCTGCCAGGGAGCGCATGATGGTCGGCCGACGAAAGAACGGAATGACGTTGCCGCGCTCGCCGGACGTATTCCGGCTGGACGTATTCGGAATAAGGCCCGGCCGGGGCGCCGCGGCGCCAGCGTCGCGAGCCGAGAGCTCGTCCGCGGCGCGCTGCATCAGCCGCGCTTTGAAATCGGGCGATGGCTCCATCTCAGGCACCGTGAACGGCAGTTTGAGCAGCGCTTCGCGGTCGAGTCGCACCATCAGCCGGCAGCGCTCACACTGGGCGACGTGGAGGTTGAAGCGAGCCTGGTCGCCGCCTTCGAGAACGCCGAGCGCAGATAGGCCGGCGAGCTGTTCGAATTCCTCGGTATGGTCATCGACCGGTGTGGCGGCCATGATGCAGCCGAGAGCCTACAGCACCTGCGGCCAGGCTTGAGCGGTGATCACACCGCCCGCGATCACGATCAGGAGGGCGCTCGCGACCGGCAACAGCTTCGGTAGCCAGCCGTTCGATAGGTCGACTCGGCTGAACAGACCACGGGCGTAGACGAGCAGTAAGCCGAAGCCGACCAGGACGGCGGCGAGCCCAGTGCTGAACGACACAATCAACAGCAGGCCGAAGAGGACGCGGTGCGCAGCGATCGTGATCAGCAGGACCATCAGAGCTTCCGGGCACGGCAGGAGGCCGCCGGAGATGCCGAGGGCGAGGAGGCTTTTCCAGGTCACCCGGTCGGGGTGCGTATGCGTGTGCGTGTGCGCGTCGTGCGTGTGCGCGTGCTCGCCGTGCGAGTGCGGATGGTCGGCGTGCCCGTGACGATCGAAGCGGAAGGCAATCGCGGACCTGAGCCGCTGCCCCAGCAGCCAGGCGCCGACCGCCACCACCAGCAGGCCCGAGCCGATCTCAAGGATCGGGTACAGCCGCTCGGGCAGGATGTAGTGCGACAGGAACAGCGTCACGATGCCCAGGGCGTAGACGCCGGCGGTGTGCGTGGCGGTGACCGTCGCGCCCAGGAACAGGGCGTGTTTCGCGGTGCCACGCGAGCCGACCAGGTACGCGGCCACCACGGTTTTGCCGTGTCCAGGCTGCAGCGCATGGGCCATCCCGAGCACGATGGCGACGCCGACCGCGAACAGGATGAACGTGGGCGTCAGCTCGGCGCCGTTGGCGAGATCGGCAAAAGCGCTACGTGTCTTATCCAGGACAGGATTGCTTGATGCGGGTGCGGCTGAGACTGATGTGCTTTGGGTGGCTGGCGCCAGCAGACCTGGGGTGAAGGTCAGGCGTGCTTCGCGCACGTTGAGCGGGCTGTTCAGCAAGTCCTCGGGGTACTGGCGCAGCTCGTTGGTGGTGTCTTGCTGGGGAACGCTTGACGCGCCGAACCTGGTTTCGGTGGAGCCGGGGCGGGCGACGATCTCACGCCAGCC
>DASYKL010000332.1:0-7322 GCA_035995405.1 Chloroflexota bacterium | reverse complement strand
GTCGCCGTCGGCAGGTGGCCGCCAATCGACACGTTGGACGGCGACCCCCTGCGCTGCCAGCTCGTCGGCAAACAGCGCTGCACCTGAACTGACGACCTGCAGCTCCCCGTCGAGCAGACCCCGCCTCACGCCGTCACCGCTTCGAGCAGCAAGCTGGCCGCCACCGCCGCGTGATAGTTGGAGCTCAACACATGTACCCCCACCTCGCGCAGCGTTGCCTCCTGGTGCGCCAGCCCCTGTGGGTCGCGATCAGTGCCGACCACGTGCGCCAGCACCGTAATCTGGCGTCCGTCGGCACTGGCTGTCGCGATCGCCTCGCGAATCGCTGGCGCCGCGGCGCCAGCCGGGTCCGCATGCGAGCCGCGACCGAGAATCACGTCGAGCAGCAAGACCGCCACCCGTGGATCGGCGCCAGCGTCGACGATGGCGTGGTTCCGCAGCGTGGGGTCGATCATCGGGTGGGCCCGTCCGCGCGTGTACTGATCGTCGCCAAAGTCGATGAAGCGGTGGTCGCTGCCTTCGGCCAGAGCAGCCTCGGCTTCGTCGCACAAAGTCCCACCACAGAACAGGCCACGCACCTGGCGCTGACCGTCACGTAGACGAACCCGCGGCAAGTCGTCGGCCGAGACGCTGGTCCACGCCGCGGCGGCTGGCGCGGCCAGGCGGGCTGCCTGGTACAGATTGCGTGCGACCCGGACCCCGTCCGGGGCAGCCATGGTCGAGCCGAGCAAACAGGCGACGACGGGCTTGCCGGTCTCCGCCGCTGCGCGCAGAACGCTGTCGGCAACTTCCGCGGCAGGCGGTTTGCTGATCAGCACGATGGTCTCGGTTTGTGGGTCGTCGCGCAGCAAGGCGAGCGCCTGCAAGGTCGTGATGCCGCCGACCTCAGTGGACAGGTCGCGCCCACCGGTGCCGATAGCCTGACTGACGCCTTCGCCGGCCTGATGCAGCAGGCTGGTGACTTCTTGCAGCCCTGTGCCCGACGCGCCGATGAGACCAATGCGCCCCCGCCTCACGGCGTTGGAAAAGCCCAGGCCAATGCCATTGAGAATCGCGGTTCCACAGTCGGGCCCCATAACCAGTAAGCCCTGGTCGCGCGCGGTTTGCTTCAGGCTGACCTCGTCTTCGACCGATACGTTGTCCGAAAACAGGAAGACGTTCAGGCCGTCAGCCAGTGCTAGCCGCGCTTCGCCTGCCGCGAACGGGCCAGGGACCGAGATCACCGCCAGGTTCGCCTCGGGCACGCCGCGATGCGCGCTGCGGAGTGACCTGGGCGGTGCCTGCTCGGCGCTCTGTCCGTTGCCAGGACCGCCGCCGCGACGTCGGGCGAGCAGCGCCTCGCTGGCTTGCAGGGCTGCCGCCGCGGCAGTCTCGTCGATCGCGCGCACCGCGATGACCAGGTCGTTTGGCCCGGCTGAAACCGCATCGTCAACCAGCAGTGCCGAATCGGACAGCACCTCGCGATTGAGATCGGTGGCCATCACCAGGGCGGCTTCCAGGACACCGTCGAGCGCCGCGACGTCGGCGGTCACCTGCAACAGTGAGACCGAGTCGACATAGGCGTTGCGCCGAACCAGCGCGATGGTGACCGTCACGAGCTCAGACGAAGGCGACGAAACGACAGAAGGCGGCTTCGCCGCCCATGAAGCGCCACGGGAAACAGCCGACCGTCACGCGCTGATCGAGAATCTCATCGATCTGGCCACCGGCGTTTTCGATGTGGATGATCTCGTGTGGGAACAGGTCGTAATGCATGACCTGGATGTCGTCATCTGGCCAGATCTCTTCGAGAGGCCGCCCGAGCGCCAGAGCGCATTTCTTGGCATGGTCAGGCCGCACCTGGCGAATGACGGTGTTCATCGGGTGGTCGGCGCTACCTGCATCGACGGCGAGCCAGCGGATGCCGCGGGCTTTAACCCAGTCGGCAAATTCGCGCGTCGGGCCTGGGTGCTTGATGAAGTACTTCGTCTCGTCAGGTTCGATCGGCCCACAGCTCGCCGTCCAGTTCGACGGATAAAAGCGGTGGTAACCCGTATGGATGACCAGGATGTCGCCGCGTTCGATGTTGATGCCGGTCTGCTGCTCCCAGCGCTCGAAGTGCTCCGGGCCGTAGATCTGATAGTCGCCCAGACCCATCTTTTGCAGGTCGACGATGCACGCCGGGCCGGTCAGAAAATCGAGCGGCAGCTCACCGATGCCGCGGGCATTGGTGATGAAATGGTTCGGCGCGTCGAGGTGCGTTCCGACGTGCAGAGTTGACGTAATCTCCATGCCGCCGACGCCTTCGAAGGCAACTCGTTTGACCCATTTGATAGACGGCCCGTCGTAGCGGGCGAAGCCAGGGGTGTTGGTGTCCCAGTTCTGGGACAGGTCCAGCACGTTTAACGCAAGCGGCTGGGCAGGCATTGAGCGATCTTACAGGGGCTACCCTGTGTCCAGTGCTGTTTGGCGTCGACGCCAGTCGAATTACTCGACCGCGCCGCACCGGGACCGAGAACTACTCGCTGCACGTGCTGCGGGCCATGCTCGTGCAAGACATGGAAAGCGCTTACCGGCTGTATTTGAGTGCGCCGCTGCCCGCCGGGCTGCTGCCACTCGGACCACGCACGACGACGCGCCTCATTCGCCTACCGCGACTGTGGACGCAGCTCGGACTGTCCGCTGAGATGCTCCGCGCCGCACCGGACGTCCTGTTCGTACCCAGCCACGTCTTGCCGCTGGCGTTGCCACAACGCTCGGTGGTCGTCATCTACGACGTTGGCCATCGCTTCTTTCCGCGCGCCCACAGCATCGCCGAATGGCTGTATGTGGAATGGGCGATTCGTCGTCACGTCCGCGTCGCCACGCGCTTGCTCACGATTTCTCAGGCCAGCAAACGCGACCTGGTACGGCTGTATGGCGCCAACGCCAGCCGCATCGACGTCGCCTATCCCGCCGTAGAGGAGCACTTTCGGCCTGCGTCTGGACCGCAGATCACGGCCGTGCGAGCGCGCTACGGCCTGGCCAACAACTACGTCTTGCACCTGGGCACGATCAAGCCGCGCAAGAACTTGCCGCGCTTGATTCGGGCCTTTGCACAGGCCGATCTGCCGCCCGAAACGCGGCTGGCGCTCGGTGGGATGACCACGTCCGGCGGTCCGGCTGTCGAGCGGGCGATTGCCCAGACAGGCCTCGGCGACCGCGTACTGCGGCTGGCCTATGTGCCCGACGCCGATCTGGCAGCGCTGTACAGCGGAGCTCTCGCTGTCGCGATCGTCAGCCTGTACGAAGGCTTCGGCATGCCGGCGCTCGAAGCGCTCGCTTGTGGCGCGTCTGTCGTCGCCAGTGATCGTGGCTCGCTGCCCGAAATCGTGGGCGACGCGGGCATTCTGATCGATCCGTTGAGCGTCGCGTCGATCGCCCGCGGCCTCGAGCAGGCCATCGCGGACCCTCTGCCACGCGCGACTGGGCCAGAGCGGGCGGCAGCCTTTACCTGGCCAGACGCGGCATGCGTCACGCTCGAGGCGCTGCAGCAAGCCGCTGGCAAACCGCCTCGATCCCCGAGGCAGTCCGCTCCCAGCTAAAGCCCTCGGCCCGAATCCGTGCAGCCCGACCGAAGGCCTGTCGGCGGGCCTGGTCGTGCAGCAGCAGGCGAGCCCGCTGGCGGAACGTGACTTCATCAGACACCAGATAACCGCTTACGCCGTCGACCACCGTCTCTAGCAGGCCCCCTTCGCGCCAGGCGACGACCGGCACGCCGCTCGCCAGTGCCTCGAGCGGGGCCAGGCCGAATTCCTCGCCGTAGGGCGCGAAGACCGCGACCGCTGCGCCCTGGTAGGCCTCGGCCAGGTCCGTCCCGCTGAGCTCGCCACGAAAAACGACGGAGCCTGGCGCACTGGCGCGCAGTTGACGAACAACGTCTGGAGACCCGCCGCCGACCACGTGCAGCGGCAGGTCGGGCATGTCGCGCCACAAAGCAAACAGTCGGTCGAGGCCTTTTTCGGGTGACAGGCGACCGACGGTAATGGCGTAGCGCGGTTCACGCTCGGCTGGCCGAAACAGATCCAGGTCGACGCCCGGGTAGACGATCGCGTCGGCGTCGCGGCGATAGAGACGCTGCAGGCGGCTTGCCGTGTAGCGGCTGTTCGCGACGAGCAGCCCGGCGCGCCGCACCGCCAGCCAATCGATGATGCGGCGCAGATGCAAATCGACCCGGTTGGCGCCGCGTTGAACTTGCAGAAAAATGCTACGCGTGGAATGGACCCAGTACGCCACCCGTGGGCCATTGCGCAGCGCTAGCAGGTTCGCGCCGAACGAGTTGGTGACGATCGCGTCGGCGCTGATATGAGCGACTGGCCAGCGCAGTCGACCGAGCTGGGTGTGCGGCAACGTCGCCAGCTCGGCATACGTCTTCTCTGCGGCAAAGCCGCCCAGCAGCAGGCGAACGTCGTGACGCTGGCTGAGCTGTTTGGCCACCTCCAGGACGGCGCGCTCACCGCCACCCACGGTGTTGGCGTGGCTATGCGCCAGGACGATCTGCATAGGTCTTGCGACTCACGCCTTGACTGCCACGCTGATCAGGGTATGACCGAGACCGGGACGTAGACGGCCAACGAGCTCGCTCGAGCCGAGGACCGAAAAGTGCGCGACATTGGTCCAGCGACCGAGCGGCTGTAAGCCGGCCTGCCGCAGCAGGCGCTCGAGGGTGTCAAACGTGAAGTACCGAATGTGGCCGGACGTGCCCGGGCTAGCGTCATATTCGACGTTGTGCGGCGAGCGGCCGAGCACGAGCTGGGCGCGGCCACTCAAAGCAACCAGGTTGGGAGTCGTCAAGGCGAGCCACCCGCCTGGCAGCAGCACTCGGGCCATTTCGGCGATGACGGCCTGGGTGTCGAAGACGTGCTCGATCAATTCCGCCGCGACAACGGTGGCGAAGCTGGCGTCGCGGAACGGCAGCGTGGTTTCCACCTGCGCTCTCACGCTCGTCAAACCGCGCCGCGCCGCCGCGACCAAGGCCGCGTGCGAGACGTCAATGCCCACAGCGCCGGCGTCGATGTCCGAAAGAGCCTGGGTAATGAACTGGCCGTCGTAGCAGCCGACGTCTAGAAGCCGACCGCGCGGACGCGACCCGAGAAGGTGTCTCAGCCGAGCGGCGCGGGACACATCAAAACGGGACGCCGTCCAGGTGTGCGCGAAGCGCTGCTCGGCAAACGCCTGTCGAGTTTCGGGCACGCCGCCCGAATCCTAACGGGTCGCCTAGCCACTGCCGTTGGCGGTCGCTGCGCGGTACTGATCCGCGTTGGCTCGCGTCATCTGCAGGTACTGGTCGCCGTACTGCACGCTCGGCTCGATCTGCGTCGATTCCATCCATTCATTGAACGTGCTGATGATGACCGCCCATTGCGGGTTCGACGCCATCGCGCCATCCCACGTCGCCTGGTAGTAGGAGCCGCCGCTGCGATCCTGGGCGCAGGTCACTGGCCGAGCCGCCGCATCGTTGCAGCCGGGCGATACCGGTGGGATCCACAACTTGTCAGGCGCAACCGCATGAGCCTTCGCAGCCCAGCTAGGCAGCTGGCCGGCAGGGTTGCCCGACCAGGCGATGGCGTATGGACTGATGCCATCCCAGGCGTCCCCGCCGAGGATGTTGAACTGGTCGCCGTCGGCAATCCAGACCGCCTTGTGCTCCGGATCGACCTGAGTGCGAATGGCATTCCAGGTGCCGTTGTCATACATCCCGGCGCGCCAGAAGAAGATCACCGGGCGGCCCTGGTAGCGGACGATCGCCGGGTGGTTGATCCGATTGTCGTAGAAGGCCTTGAGTTGGGCGACCACATCATCGGTGCCCCAGAACTTGGAGGTTTCGAAGTGGATCGTGGCTCGGAAGCCAGATTGCTGGCCGATGTCGAGCAGGTGGGCCAGGTTGGCGTCGGTGCGGTCGCCGTTGCCGTACCACGACATGACGAAGCCGTCGATGCCCGCGTTCTGGGCCTGTTTGACGTGCCGCTGAATGACGCTCACGTCATCCGAATTGTAGGCCTCGCCGGGCTGATACATCGTGCTGCCGAAGTTCGACGGGTCCCACCACGCATAGTAGTAGGCGAGCACTGGCCGCGACTCGTTGTAGGCCAGGGCGGCAGATGCAGGGGCGAGTGACAGCAGCAAACTCGTGGCTGCCGTGAGCGCAACCGACAAGCTGAATTTGTGTTGCGAAAAAAGCACCGAATGTAACTCCAGCGACCATCTCAGTGAGCGAAGAAGCTCAGCGATATAGCGGATCGCTGATCATAGTTATGACGGCTGTGCCAGCCAAACCGCAGCAGAGTAGCAGTTCGTTACATCGCCGTCACGTTGTCGCTCGGCGCTTCAAGCATTAGAATCACGCCCGGCCACTCGGGCCACGCAATGCCACACCGCCTGGACCCCTCTTCGCGTCGTTCATTGCAAACTCACCCGCTGGCTATCCATATCCGCAGTCACCCTCGCCGGGGGCATCAGGCGGGTGTGCCTATTCGTCGTCTGCTGAGGGAGCGCTGTCTATGCATCTGACCACGGAGGCCGGAGATCCGGTCGCGCCGGCCCTGTTCGAGGAGGACAGTCTCGGGCTTGCCCCGAACATCGTTCTCCCTGAGCCACTTGCCGACGAAGACGACAGCGGCGACGATCCGCTACGGACCTACCTCCGTGAGATTCACGAGGTCAACCTGCTGACAGCAGCCGACGAGCGCATGTTGGCCTGTCGGATGGAAGAGATGATCTGCCTGGACGAGGTGCGCGCCGAGCTGGCGGGCGCCGAAGGTGGGCAACCAAGCGGCACTGCGATCGCCCTGCGGCTGTACGAGCGGTTCTACGAACGCGGCGCCCTGGTGGAAGTGCTGGGCACCATGGAGCACATCGACGATGTCGCCCAGATGCTTCAGGCGCCGGCCGTCAGGCAGCGGCTCGACTATGTCCCTGACCTCGACCTGGGAATTGCGCTAGGCGCCAAGGTCAGTCTCGACGGCAGCGCTGCGCAGGCTTATATCGTCCGCTTCTCGATTGACACTCGTTTGTTTGCGCCAGCCGTCCTGAGCTTGCTCCAGACAGAGCCCGCAAATGACCTGCCGTCGCCCACCTGTATGTGGCAGCGCCTGATCGCCGCTGGCTGCGACGAAGAGTTGGCCGACTATTTCGACGACATGCATTCGCGCGGTGAGCGCGCCGAGCGGCGACTGATCGAGTCCAACCTACGCCTCGTGGTAAGCGTGGCGAAGAAGTACCTCGGCCGTGGGCTGGCGTTGCTGGACCTTATTCAAGAAGGCAATCTCGGTCTGATGCGCGCGGTCGAAAAGTTCGACCACCGC
>DASYKL010000331.1:0-5536 GCA_035995405.1 Chloroflexota bacterium | reverse complement strand
ACTCGATTCGCTGTCCGAGCGCGCGCCTGGCAGCGGCCAGTTCGCGACGACATTGCCCTCTTTTGAAAGCTTGGTGATCTGGAAATGCTCGGAATCCGTCAGGTAGCTGTTGCACTCGTGGTCGACGGCCACCGCGTATGGTCCGTCGCTCGATCCCCTGGTACTGTCCACTTGTGTGACCACGCGCCATTCCCAGACCGGTTCTACCTTCCAGTCGGGTCCTGGCAGTGGCGGCGCCGGCACGCCTGGGCACCGCAGATTCTCCGGCGCCAGCCCGGACACCTGGGCCGTCGCGGGCAGCGCCGCAAGCAAAAACAGACCACCAACGCCGAGGGCTATTAGCGCTCTCCTCCGCATGGCCGTTCCTGGTCGGACCGCGAACCAAAACAACTCAAGCACTCTGTCCACGGGCGTGAGAGTAGCGCACCACAGGCGACGATCACGCAACCCGCTAGCCACGACTTCCGCACAGGGGAGTAAGCGAGCGTCCCGAACGCAGCACGATGCTCCCGAAGAATTCAATAACGGCGATAGTGACGAGCGTGCGCAAGCAGTTATCGCTCTCGGAGGCTTCTCAGTGTGACCAGCAGTGAAATCGTGCATTCTGCCCGCAATCGGCTAGGGTCGGTCGGCGTGTGGTTGGGCGTGCTCGGACGGGCACCGATCGATGAGGAGCGGCAGGCAGCCCGTCGGATCGAGGCGCTCGGCTATGGCTCGATCTGGACCCCCGAGGGCATCGGCGGCAAGGAAGCATTTGCTCACCAGGCGGTGTTGCTGGCGGCAACCCAGCGAATCGTAACCGGCACCGGGATAGCCAACGTCTGGGCCCGCCACCCGGCCACGATGCAGGGCGGCGCGTCGACACTTGGCGCGGCCTACCCTGGCCGATTTATCCTGGGCGTCGGCATCAGTCACGCGCCGGCGGTCGAACGTAGCGGACAGACCTATGAGAAACCGTTGCAGCACATGCTGCGCTACCTCGACGCCATGGACGCGGCAGCAGAGACCGCACCAGCCACCGAAGTACCGGTCCCCAGGATTCTGGCAGCGCTGCGCCCGAATATGCTCGCCCTGGCCCGCGACCGAGCCGACGGCGCTCACCCGTACTTCGTGCCGGTGGCGCATACAGCCATCGCCCGTGCGGCCCTTGGACCAGACAAACTGTTGATCCCCGAACAGGCGGTGGTGGTGAACGCTGATCCAGATGACGCCCGCCGCATCGCCCGAGACCACATGCGCGGCTACCTGCAGCTACCGAACTACGTCAACAACCTGAAGTATCTCGGCTACACCGACGACGACCTGTCTGGCGGTGGCAGCGATCGCCTCGTGGACGCCATCGTGGCCTGGGGTGACGCGGCCGACATCGCCAGGCGCGTTCGAGAGCATCTGGACGGCGGCGCCGACAACGTGTTGCTGCAGCCGCTGGGCGATCTTGATGCAGCCCTTCGTCAACTCGAGCGTCTGGCTCCCGTCGTGTTGAGCAAGTGAGCCGCGCTGGCGGCCGTACTCGCGGTCGGAAGGTCACCGGGCTGGCGGTTGTGTCCCCTGACGGCGGCGCATAAGCAGCGAAAAGGCAAGCCAAGACCCCGCGCATCGCGTACAAAGACTGGTCCGCATGACCGTTCCCCTGTCGATCCTCGACCTGGCGCCGATTCGCCCGGGCGAATCAGCCAGTGACAGCTTCGCGGCCAGCGTGGCGCTGGCCCAGCACGCGGAGGCGTGGGGCTACCGGCGAGTCTGGTACGCCGAGCACCACAACATGGGCACGATCGCATCGTCGGCTACCAGTGTGCTCATCGCCCACGTCGCCGCGCTGACGCGGACCATTCGCCTCGGGTCCGGCGGGATCATGCTCCCGAACCACGCCCCGCTCACCATCGCCGAGCAGTTTGGCACGCTCGCCACGCTGCATCCCGGGCGGATCGACCTCGGCCTCGGACGGGCGCCTGGCACCGACCAGAACACCATGCACGCTTTGCGCCGTTACGTCGCCTCGGCCGACCGCTTCCCCGAGGACGTCCTCGAGCTGCAGGCATATCTCGGCGACGAAACGCGCATGCCGGGCGTCTACGCCACGCCAGGCAAGGGGACCCACGTTCCGCTGTACATCCTCGGGTCATCCCTGTTCGGGGCCCAGCTCGCGGCGTTGCTCGGCCTCCCGTTTGCCTTCGCCTCGCACTTCGCGCCGGACGCCCTGCAAGATGCTGTCGCCGTTTACCGCCGCGACTTCCGTCCGTCCGCGCAGCTAGAGCAACCCCACGTCATCGCCGGCGTCAACGTCATCGCTGCTGATACCAGCATCGAAGCCCAGCAGCAGCACCTCACCGCCAAGCGCAACCGGGCGATCTCAAGGTTGGGCGGAGGGCGGACCTTCAGCGACGAGGAGGCCGACGCGATCCTCGCCTCACCCGCGGGCCAGCAGATCCAGCAGATGTCCAGGTTCGCCGCCGTCGGCACTCCACCCGAGGTCAGCGAGTACCTCGACGCCTTCGCCAGGTTCGCCGACGCGGACGAGCTCATCGTCGCCCACCAATCGCCCACCACCGCAGCCAGGCTGCGCTCCGTAGAGCTCCTCGCGGACGCAGTGAGCCACTCGTTGCCTGGTTCGCCTGCGACCCGCATTTGATCGAACAGGAATTCACCACCAGTCCTGACGGTCAGCCTGAGCCATGACCTGCTCGATCGCCGCTGGGCTGCTGAGCAAAGGCGCCAGCCGCGCGAGAGCCTTCACCCGTGGG
Organism: Chloroflexota bacterium; assembly: GCA_035995405.1. Lineage (GTDB taxonomy): Bacteria > Chloroflexota > UBA6077 > UBA6077 > CF-72 > CF-72. The sequence continues at coordinate 2,795 of DASYKL010000331.1, read as the reverse complement.
CGAGCAGCTTAGGCGCGGCGGTGGCGGGCGTCACTCGAGGGCGCTCAACCCCGCGGTTGGTTTGGTTGGCGAAGCGCTACTCGGTTTCCGTCGGGATCGAGCGCCGTTGCACGAACGCCGTACACGTACTCCTCGGGCGCCGGCTCGACAAACCTGACCCCAAGCGACCGCAGCGCCGCGACGTCCGCCGCCAGGTCATCCGATTCGAGAAAGAGCGGGCCGGGGATCGAACTGGGAGGCGCGCCGGATCCTTCGGTCGGGCGTCCGTGCGTACCCGGCCAGAGCACGATCTCTGCGTCGTACCCTCCGAGGCCAATCGTGAGGAACCGACCCTCTGGTCCGGGGTTATCGACGCGCTTCTCGAATCCGAATGCTTGGGCGTAGAAGTCGAGCGCCCTGGCTTGATCGGTCACGAACAAAGTGGTCCACATGATTCGCTTGAACATCAGCTCCTCCTACCGCGAGCGCTCGCGGCGTTGAACATCTGTGTGGCCCCGGCCACCACCTCCGCGATGCGCGCGGGCTTCACCTTGGCACGAATAACTGTGGCACGAATAACTCTGTTCATCGGGCTCTAGATCTCCTTGCTGTGCAGTTCTCGCGTTACGCTGGTCACACGTAAAGACACGCAGCGGCGGTCGAATGTGACCGCGCCTAGCCGCCGCTGGCTTCGCCCGCCGGCGTGAGCCCGAGGCGGCGAATTCGTTCGGGGTCCGTCATCATGTCGATCTCGACGATCTTGCCGCGGGCGACCGTGTAAGCCCAGACCGTGCGCGGCTGGCCGTCCTCGATCAGGACCAGACCCGCAGCGCCGTTCATGAGCACGGGTCGCAGCAGGCCGGTCGCGGCTGTCCGGGCCCCGCCCAACGCCGCGCGTGCCACCGCGTCGGCGCCGCGAATCACCCTGATGCGTTCGGGGTGGGCCGGGTCGGCAGGGGAACGCGAGACCACGTTAGGATCGAGCACGGCGATGAGCGCCTGCAGGTCGCCACCGCGAGCCGCGGCGACGAACGCGTCCACCACTCGCCGCTGCGCGACCAGCTCTGCGTCAGGCTGCGTCGAGCCGCGCACTCGTCGGCGCGCTCTACTCGCCATCTGTCGCGCCGCTTCGACCGAACATCCCACCAGTGGGGCGATCTCGTCGAAGGGCACGTCGAACATGTCGTGCAGGACGAACGCCAGTCGCTCCGGCGGCGCCAGCGTCTCGAGGACCACCTGCAGCGCGAGCCCGACCGAGTCCGCCAGCAAGACCTCCTGTTCCGGGTCTACGAGATTGTCCAGGCTGATGAGCGGGTCGGCCAGACGCATGCCGACCGGTTCCTCACGCCGGAGGTTGCGCGAGCGCAGCGCGTTCAGACACACCCGCGCGACGACCCTGGTCAGCCACGCTCGGACGTTGTCCACGCCATCGATTCCAGAGCGGTTGACTCGCAGCCACGCATCCTGGACCGCGTCGTCGGCTTCGGCAAGCGACCCGAGCATCCGGTACGCGACCGCCTTCATGTGTGGTCGGTGCTCTTCGAAGCACTCGACCAGCCAGTCGCGCTCGTCCATCTGCCCACCGCTTGTCTCGCGCATGCCTGCAGTAATGACACGCGGCAGCTGGCGAACGTGACAGAAGCTCATACTGATCCACGCCGGCAGCGCCGATTTGCGCATGTGGGACGAACCGGTTGAGTGGGCCTGACCCAGTTTGGTGGATGAGTCTGGCTTGCGCCCGTGGACTTGCCTCGAGCGCATCCTCGCTAGCTCTCGTCGATGCTGCCGAGCATTGCACAACAGCAGGAGCTCCATTTTCGTGCACGTTGCACAATTACGGTCGCCGCGGACGGGTATAGACTGAGCTGTGTCTCTATGCGCAACGGTGTTGCCAATGGCGCAACGCACGCTCTTGTTCAGTCTGCCGAGCGGCGCACGCCTCAGTCGGTCGACAGGGCCTGTGCCCTCCTCGATTTCTTGCTCAGGTGCGCAGAACGCGGCGCATCGCTTACTGAGGTCGCGGCTGCCCTCGACGTCCACAAAAGCACCGGCTTGCGCTTGCTGACCTCGTTCGAAACTGCCAGTCTGGTCATGCGGAGCCCCGCCAGCGGGCGCTACCAACTTGGTCTTGGGCTCGTTGCACTCGCGGGCAGTGTGCTCGGTCATCTGCCAATTCTGCGCATCGCGGACCCCCAGCTGCGGCGTCTGGCGGAAGACACCCGGCGAACCGTCAACCTTGCCGTGCGGCACCGCGACCAGATCCTGAACGTGGATCAGATTTCCTCGCCCGATGTGCAGCGCAGCCCGGACTGGCTCGGGCGACGGGCACCACTGCACAAAGGCGCAGCGGCCAAAGCGCTCCTTGCACACCTGGAGTCCGCCGAAAGTGAGGGCTATCTGACCGCGCTTGAATCGACCGAGTTCGCGCCAGCGGCGGCTGCGCTACGAATTGACCTGGCTGAGATCCGCACACGTGGTTTTGCCATCAACCACGGCGAAGTCGATCCGCAGGTGACAGCCATTGGCGCGCCAATCTTTGACGCGAGCGGCTCCTGCCTGGCCAGTATCTCCATCGCCTGGTACGACGGCGACAACGAAGGGGCCGTGCAACAGCGTCTCGACGAACTTGCCCGCCCTTTGCTACAGACGGCGCGGACGATTTCGCGGCAACTCGGCTACACCAGCCGCCACAACATCCTGCTTGCTTGAGGAGATAGTCAATGGTTGAGCGCAAGCTTCGAGTGGCTATTGTCGGATTGGGTCTCTGGGGTGCCCGGGCGCACCTGCCCGCTTTCGCTGCACACCCCGATGTCGAA
>DASYKL010000330.1:0-5265 GCA_035995405.1 Chloroflexota bacterium | reverse complement strand
GTCTATTACATCGACGCTCCTGAGCCCGCGCTCATCGATACCGGCGTCGCCGCGTCGCCTGAGACAGACATCGAACCGGCGCTGAACGCCGTCGGCCTGTCCCTCAAGGACGTTCGCTGGCTGTTGGCCACCCACGGCCATTGGGACCACATCGGCGGCGCCCACGCCGCGCGGTCCATGGCCGCCGAAGGCGCTTCACTGCTGCTCCATGAAGCCGATGCCGAGCTCCTCGGCTCCCGTCGCGCGCACATGAAGTCGCGCGGCTACCAGATGCTCCGTTTCGAGTACCTCGATGAACCAGAGGCGCTCGCCAAACACGACGCGCTGTTGATGGCCAACCTGTCAGGTGAGATCGCCGCCGATCGAGCGCTACAGGGCGGTGAGCGAATCTCACTCGGTGGCGACGTGTCGATCGAGGTCGTCCACACGCCGGGCCATTCGCCGGGCTCGGCATCGTTCATTCTGGATGGTCTGAACTGGGCATTTACGGGTGACGGCGTTCAGATCGGCGGCAGCGGCGGCATCCCGCTGTACGTCGATCCGGTCGCCTATGGCGCGAGCCAGAAACGATTGCTCGAGGATGTTCGGCCCAGCCGTCTGTTCATGGGACACCGCTTCCGCAATCTCGACGGCTCGGTGAACGATTCAGTGATCGACGGCCCGCTGCAGGTTGAGCGCGCGCTGCGCGACAGCCTGGCTGTCCACGACAAGATGGTCGCCGCGGCGGCTGCCGTCACTGGCCACGACCTGGACAACCCGCGAGCTCCAGCTCTGGCCCCCGCGGCACGCGCGCTCGGCCTGGGCGACGATCCGTCTACCTGGCCAGCGCCGTTCTTCACCACGCTGCACGGCCATCTTGCTCGAGCCGCAACCCGCGCCTGAGCCGCGCGGGCGCGTCTTCCACGGTGCCCTGCGGCCGCCTACCGAGCCGCCGCCTCGCGCCGCGGCCTGGTTCGCTTTCCGCGGCGACCGGCTCTTCGTTCGCCCCGACAGCGATCGAGTGTCGCTGCTCGACTACGCGGAGCTGGCCGCGCTGGGCGCCGACTTCGAAGCCGGCCACTACCTGGGGCGTCTCGATGACCTGGACTGCTACGCCATTAGCCTGGATGCCTCGCTCGAGACGCCCTCGGGTGCGACTGCCGAAGGTCTGCGCGCGCTGTACGGACGCCTGCCCGACGATCTCTTTGCAATCGCCGGCCGCGCCGTGCAGATCCTGCTGTGGGATCAGACGCACCGCTTCTGCGGCCGCTGCGGCCAGCCCACGGTCAATGCGCCGGCAGAACGAGCCAAGCTCTGCCCCGCATGTGGGCTGCTCAGCTTTCCGCGTCTGTCACCCGCGGTGATCATGCTGGTGAGTCGCGGAGACGACCTGCTGCTAGCCCGCAACAAAGCCTTCGCCGACGGCTTCTTCAGCGTGCTGGCCGGCTTCGTTGAGCCCGGCGAGTCATTGGAAGAAGCCGTAGCCCGCGAGGTCAAAGAAGAAGTCGGTCTTGACGTGGGCGACATCCGCTACTTCGGCAGCCAACCGTGGCCGTTCCCCCACCAGCTGATGATCGGCTTCACCGCCACCTCCCCAGGCGGCGAAATAAGCCTGCAAGAAGAAGAAATAGCCGAAGCCGCGTGGTTCAATCGCCACGCCGAGTTACCCAAACTCCCCGGCAAGCTCAGCATCGCCAGAAAACTGATCGACGCCTTCCTCGATCACCCCGGCAATTAGACCGAGAGCTGAACTGGTTCGCACGTTAAAGCGAAAAAAGAACCGCCTTCGCATTTGCGAAGGCGGTTCCTTCCTTATCAGCTCAGCCTGCGATCAGGGCTTGTCGACGCGGAGGCCAGGAATGGTAACCCTTGTTTCCTTGCCGTTCTTCGCCTGCACGTAGATGTTCATCGTCCAGGTTCCCTTGCGGAACGATGAGGGCAGGACGCGGAAGCCCGCGGTCGGGTTCTTGCAGGTCGACTGATCCGGATTCGACAGACCCATCCGGCTGTACTGCGCCGCGTTTGCCGAGAAGTCCGCAACGACGCTAGCCGAAGTGGTGACGCCCATGTACCCACCAGGTCGCCACGATGGCGTGCCTTCCGTCGTGTCGCGATCACCGAGGTAGATCGACACCTTGGCAATGCCAGCGGATGGGTCAGTCAGAGCCGCGTTTGGATCGCACGCGACGCCGGCGACCCAGTTCTGACCGCGGCGCAAGTAGTCGCCGGGGGCTGGATTGGCAATGTTCACGACCGGCGCCAGTGCTGGAGTAACGGCGGCGGATGCCGGCAGCGCAACAACAGTCATCAAAGCTGCGACCACCGCACCACCGGTCGCGATCCGTAACACAGATCCCTTCATTCTTCCCTCACGTATTATGATTATGTAAATGTCTAATGGTCAGTGCGCCACTGCCACGAAGCGGCGCACGAATAACGGCCAGATCGGCGCTGTGCAGTCACCATCCCCTCAGCGTCCCAAAAGGGCTCGTGTCACCTCCTACTAACGGATGCCAACGCCACAAGATTTTTTCGGTTGACTTGCTTTTTGAACTGGCTGGCGCTGCCGATTGAACGCGCCCTACGTCTTTTGCGTCAAGAGGTTAAAGCCGCGTTAAACCAACGGCCCTCTTGGCCGCGCCAGAGGCAGGCGCGCCCGCCATGGTAGACGCCCGCTCGTTAGTTGGCAGCCGGCGCTAGTTACACCTGAGGAACAGGGGCCTGGGTGTCAGATTTGATCTTCCACGTTCTCGTGGCGGCGTCGAGAACCAGGGTGTAGTCGTTGCGCTGAGGCGCGTCATCGACGCTCCCCTCCCGTGACTCGACCCGCCATGTCTCGAAGGTGGTGACGACGGCGCTCGAGCCATCAGGGGCAATCACGATCGGGCCCCAGTCGAGCTTCAGCACTGAGATGGCGTTGACGTGATTGTTGAGCATGTCCTGCAACGTGCTGGCAAGGTCTCGGAAGTGATCGTCTGTGACCGTATCTGCGACCAGCGATAGATTACGTGTGGCGATCGCCTGCACCTGCTCGTCATTGCTCTTCTGAATAACCTGCTGGAGGGCCATCGGAATAGCCGTCGGGTTCGGAGTGGGCGTGGACGTCGGGAGGGGAGTCGGCGTCGCTGTCGGGATCGGCGTCGCGGTCGGAATGGGCGTCTCCGTTGCGAAAACGGGCGGCGTCTCCGCCGCTGGGTCAGTCGTCATGTCAGCCGGCGGCATGTCAGCTGGCGGCATGTCGGTCGATGTTGTCGGGTCATCGGCCTGAGCCACGACCTCAATCATGTCCACGGGCGCGGCGGCGGCCGCCTGGGCTCCTCCAAACGACCAATCAACTGGCTGCAGCGTGAGGGGCCGACCGCTGAAGCTTGCCGGCAAAACGATAATCAAGCCGAGAAGCAACAGTCGGCGCCGTGGAAGGGTCATATCAACTGATAACCCGGTACATCCCTTATGTGCAAGGGAATCCAGCCAAAGCCACGGTCGACCCGCTGGTACACTTGAGCGACTTCGCAATCTGCGAGATCACACCCTATGGTCCAGACACCACCCTCCAAAGAACGCCTCGAAGTCGACCAGATCCTGCGGGCCGACCGCGAGCACCTGATCCACCCCCTCTACCACCCGGCCGACCATGCCGCGCCGATGGTCATCGTCCGAGGCGAAGGGGCGGAGATCATCGATGCGGCCGGCAAGCGCTATTTCGATGCATTGTCTGGCCTGTGGAACGTTCACGTCGGTCACGGCCGAACCGAGCTAGCCCAGGTGGCCTTCGATCAGATGTCCACCCTGGCCTACAACAACAACTACGTCGGCTTCACGAATGTCCCCTCGACGCGATTGGCAGAAAAGCTCGTCGAGCTGGCTTACCCCAGTTTGAACGCCGTTTACTTCACTACTGCCGGCGCCGAGTCGAACGAGTCCGCATTCAAGACCGCACGGTTCTTTTGGAAGCTGCTCGGCAAGCCTGACAAAGTCAAAATTTTGTCACGTCGCTGGGGCTACCACGGCGTGACCATGGCCGCTGCCAGCGCCACGGGCTTGCCTGTCTACCACAAGATGTTCGCGCCACTGGTCCCGAACTTCATCCAGACCGTCGGGCCGTACCGCTTCCGCTGTGAGCTCGAAGCCGACGGCCCTCGACCCTGCACCGACCCCGTTGGCCACGACTACGCCGCGGCGCTGGAGCGGACACTGCTCGAGGAAGGTCCCGATACCGTTGCGGCCATCCTGGCCGAGCCGGTCCAGGGTGCTGGGGGCGTGATCGTTCCGCCCGACGATTACTGGCCCAAGCTGCGGCAGATCGCCGATCGCCACAATGTGCTCTTGATTGCCGATGAGGTCATCACCGGTTTCGGCCGCACCGGCAAGTGGTTCGCGCTGGACCATTGGAACGTCGAGCCCGACATCATGAGCTTCGCCAAAGGCGTCACCAGCGCGTATCTGCCGCTAGGCGGGATCATGGTCAGCTCGCGGATCCAGAACGCGATCAACGAGGCGCCCCTCGACATGAAGTTCACGCACGCCGCGACCTACTCGGGCCATGCCGCGTGCTGCGCGGTCGGCCTGGCCAACGTGGAGATCATCGAGCGTGAGGGTCTGGTGGCGCGAGCCGCAAGCCTCGGGGCCTCGTTCAATGAGCAGCTCAAGACCCAGCTGGAGCCATTGCCGCTGGTCGGCAACGTGCGCGGTCTGGGTCTGATGGCCGCGGTCGAGCTGGCAGATCGCAATGCCACCGGCGCCGCGTATTACGACAATGCGGTCGCTCCGGCCGGGCGAGTCATCGCGCGTTGTATTCAGAACGGCATTTTGCCGCGGCGCATCAACAACGCCATTCTCATGGCGCCACCGCTCATCAGCACCGAAGCTCAGGTCAGTCGATTGGTCGAAGTGCTGGCGGAGGCGATCCAGGCGGAGGCAATCTGAATCCGCAATACGAGCGCCTGCCTGCCCCACGGCGACCGATCCGAAAACTCCCCCAGTGGGAAAGCGCCGTGGATAAACAGATCCGCGAAGCTCAGGAGCGTGGCGACTTCGACAACCTCCCCGGCCGCGGCAAGCCGCTCGACTTGACGTCGTGGGGTGACGGCGATTGGGCACTGGCCCACCACATCTTGAAGCAGGCCGGCGAGACGTTGCCCTGGATTGCGGTTGGTCAGGACATCGAGAGGATTCAGGCGCGTCTCCGTACGCTGCGCGAAGAAGCCCCAACGCTCACGCCCGCCGAGCGAGCCCACGCCCGTGAGCGCTACCTGCGCGAAGCTGCCATCCTGGACAGACTCCTCG
>DASYKL010000329.1:0-2341 GCA_035995405.1 Chloroflexota bacterium | reverse complement strand
GACAACCAAATCATCTGACGCCGCCTGAAATGGCTGAACTGCCTGAAAGGATCCAAACCGATGTTGAGCCACGAAGAAAACGAGCTGTTGACGCGGACAGGCGCAGATACGCCCATGGGGCGGCTAGCGCGTCGTTATTGGCTGCCAGCCCTGCTCTCGGAGGAGCTCCCCGAACCTGACGGGGCGCCCGTACGCGTCAAGCTCATGGGCGAACGACTGGTCGCCTTCCGCCGCACCGATGGCCAGGTCGGCCTTGTCGGCGAATTCTGTCCTCACCGCGGCGCGTCCCTGGTCCTCGCCCGCAACGAGGAGAACGGCCTCCGCTGCATCTACCACGGTTGGCAGATCGGCTGCGATGGCGCCGTCCTCGATACGCCGACCGAAAAAGCAGCCAGCAACTTCAAAGACAAACTCCGCCAGACCGCGTACCCCACTCGAGAAGCCGGCGGCATGGTGTGGACCTATATGGGCCCAGCCGAACACGAGCCGCCCTTCCCCGCGTTCCCCTGGAACACCGTGCCGGACTCACACGTTTATTCGGTCAAGATCCTGCAGGAAAGCAACTACTTCCAGGGCATCGAGGGCGGCCTCGATCCGATCCATGTCCAGTTCCTGCACCGCCAGTTCGACGGCCCAGTGCTCCAACAACGCAATGCCGCGCTTGGCGGCGCGATCGACATGCCACCCGACCAGTTCACGCTGGACACGGACTACGGCTTCCGTTCGGCGGCCATCCGCGGCCACGCCGACGCCAACCGACGGTATGTCCGCGTCACCCCGTTCATGATGCCATGGTGGACCATCGTGCCCTACCCGGTACCCGAAGTCGCCATCGGCCGCGGCACGCACGCCCACGCCTGGGTGCCCATCGACGACGAGCACTGCTGGGTTTATTACATTCACTTCGATCCATACGCACCGGTGGACCGCAGTCTGATTGATGGCCGCTTCGGCTGGTCATCGATGCTGGCCCCCGGCTACGTCAAAAAAGCCAACGCGTCCAATCTGTACATGCAGGATCGCGACGTCATGCGCACGGTCAACTACTCGGGCATCGGCAACGCCGTCTTGCAAGACCTGGCGATCAACGAGACGCAAGGCCCGATTTACGATCGCAGTGTCGAGCACCTGGGCACCAGCGATGTCGCGGTCATCACGTTGCGACGGCGCATGCTGCAAGCCGTCCGTCACTTCGAAGAGAGCGGCGAAACGATGGGCCAGCAGACGGACTACGCCCAGGTCCGCGGCGTGGCACTGGCGATGTCGGCTGAGATCCCCTGGGAGGACGCCGACGCGGAATTCGACCGCCAGGTCGAAGCGCGCCTCGTGCCGGCCTAGACGACCAGCTGAACGGAGCGGCGCTCGCGCAAGCGGAGCGTCGCTTCGAGCTCCTGCAAAAACGCATGCACCACGCCGCCAGGGGAGCCGGCGTCTTTACGACGGATGGCGTCGACGCTGCGGCGGATAGGTGGCGCGTCGACGACTTCGATCTCGGCCAAGAGACCCGAGGCGACTTCGCGCATGACCGAAACGCGCGGCAGCAGCGCGACGCCCAGTCCCTCTTCGACCATCTTCTTGGCGGCCTCAATGTTGTCGAGCTCCATCACCGTGTGGGCAACGACACCGCCGCGTAAAAAGAGCGATTGCGTCAGCTCGAAATAGCTCGAGGTGCGGTCGAACATTACCAGGCGCTCACGTCCGACTTCGGCCAGCTCGACTGCGCCGCGGCGAGCGAAGCGGTGCTGGGTGTTGGCGACCAGGACCAGCTCGTCTTCGTAGAGCGGAAACGAGTCGATGTCCGGATGGCGCAGTGTGCGGACCAGACCAACCTGGACCTCGTCCTTGAGGACCATCGCCAGAATTTCTTCCGAGTGACCGGTGCGCACGGCAACGTCGACCCGCGGGTGCAGGTTGGCAAAACGTTTCAGAACCGGCGGCAGGACATAGGTGCTGACCGCGGGTGCGGCACCCAGGGCTAATCGACCAGCGCTGGCGGAGCGCAGATCCGTCAGGGCCTGGCGACCGTCGTCTACGGCCTGGACGGCTCGCTCGGCGCAGGGCAGAAAGACGCGGCCGGCGTCGGTCAGTCGGACGCCGCGGCCGGTACGAACGAAGAGTGCTTCGCCGAGCTCTTTTTCGAGCGCCTGAATGCGGGCTGTGAGTGCGGGCTGGGTGACGTACAGCGCTTCAGCAGCGCGGCTGACGTTGCCTGTCCGCGCGACTTCGAGAAACGCTTGAACCTGACCGAAGAGCATGGGGATCTGCCGCTATCAATCCTGTCTATGCCGCGGGCCAGCCGCTGGCCGACGCACTATACCGCACCGCGTCAGGTGAAACCTGT
>DASYKL010000328.1:0-2441 GCA_035995405.1 Chloroflexota bacterium | reverse complement strand
GTTCCGTATCGGTGACGATCTGATCGGCAATGACGTAGACCGTCGCGTCGTTTGCTTTGCGCGCATAGGTGCCCGTCTGGACCGGCGTCTTGCCACCCATGTCCAGCTGGTACGAGGTCCCGTCGTCGAGCGTGGCGATAGCCGAATCCTTCGGCGGATCGAGTCCATACTGTGACAGGTCCGTGCCAGCGTCGCCGACGAGCCGCGTCGACTTGAGCTGGCTGAGGCGGACGATCAGGCTCGTGAACGATGACCGATTGGCCGGCTCACCGGTGCCGCTGATCACCCACGCGTCGCTCTGCTTTTCAATGCGCACCGAATTGCCAGCTTGACGCAGCTCGAAGGCAGTCACTTTGGTGTCGTCAAAAGACATGATCTGTGGTTGTTGGTTGGCAGTGGTCGTCGCCGTGGCGTTGGCGTTGTTGGCTGCGGTCGGCCCGAGATTGAATTTGTCGAGGCCGACGACCAGCGCCGTCAAAACGAGGGCAGCCGCCAGGAATCCAATCGTTACGCGGTAGTTCATAGAAAGTGTGTCAGCCCGCTAGCGCCGCAGCCACCAGACCACCGCTCCAGCGGCTAGCACGGCCAGCGGCAAGAACAGGAAGCTGGAGTACGCCACCAGGTTCATCTGCGGCCCCGTCAGGACCATCGTTCGTGGCGTGGTGTCAGGGGCGCGAATGTCGATCAGGTTGTCTTGTTGGGCAACCCAATTGGCGGCATTCAAGAACAGTGTCTGATTGCCTGGCACCTGTTGCAAGGCGTTGTTCGAGATCAGGTCGGGCGCGCCGATCAGCACGAGACGACTGGTCTGGGTACCCACGCTCGCAGTAGCTCCGCCTCCAGCGTCGACGGCCACGGCGAGAGCCAGCGGGCCGCTGGGGTCGGAGTCCTGTTTCTGGATTTGCTGCGGGTTGGTGTTGCCCCATGATTGCGGCGACGACTGCGCCAGCGGCGTGACGGTCGCCCCACCCGCTGGCGAGGCTGGGTAGGTGATGTTCGTCGACAGGGGGAAGAAGCTCAGGTCGCGCAGGTTGGTCGTTATCGCGTGGGTGCCATACGAATCGACCACCACGACGCGCGGATCCTGGGGCAGGCCTTTCGCCGGATCGACGACCACGTTGCCGGTGAAGGCGACTTCGTACTTCTGCAGCAGGTCGTTCAGGTCGGTCTTGGAGTTCGGTCCGAGGATGGCAATCACTTTGCCGCCGCCATCGAGGTAGGCTCGCAAGGCGTCTTTTTCTTCGGCCAGGAACGGGTTGGCTGCGCCGGCAATGACGATCTCATCGGCATCGTCAGGCACCGTTCGGGCGGTGACGAGGTTGAGCGGCGCCGTTGCGAAGTTGTCTCGCTCGAGCGCTTGTTTGATCGTGCCGTAGTCCTGTGGACCGAAGCCGTCGAGCGAACGCTCGCCGTGGCCAGTAGTGAAGTAGACCTTTTTGCCAGGGCGCTCGAGTTTGACCAGCGCGGTGCTGACGTCCTTCTCGGTCGTGCCGGTGCTCTCCTGCTTCTTGTCGGCCATCTGGTAGACGATCGTGCCCGTGGCGGTAATGCCAGCCGCGATCGCATCGCCAGGGCGCGCTTCAGGATCGATGAACTCGTACGTGATCTTGCCGCCCGAGCGATTGGCATAGTCGCTCAAGAGCGTCTGGAAATCCGACTTGCGTGAGTCCGTGCTGGTCAGATAACCCGTGACTTTGACCGGGGCGGGCAGTGCCTGGGCAACTTTGATGCTCTGGTCCGACAAAGTAAATTGTTTGTTCGCGGTCAGATCGACTTTGGTCTGGTAGCGCGAGCCGACCACGTTGACCAGACCCAGAATGACCAGTGCTGCCAGCGCGATGGCCAGCGTGTTGCCCGAGGCGATCGCCCCGCGACCGCTTACCTTGGCCCAGAAATCTTCGGGGTCGAGGGCGACGTAGACACCCAGCAGCAGCACGCCAACGGCGAAGAAGATGCGCGGCGTCGACAACGCCGGGGTGATATCGGGGGCGATACCGGTCAGTGCCGTGGCCAACCCGAGGAACAGCGCGACGACGCCGACAGTGGCCAGCCACATACGCAGCGTGGCGCTCGAAAATCCGCCTTGCGGTTTGGTGAGTTGGGACGCCATCTCTTAGCGATACCTCCTGGACTGCAGCGAGAGCGTGCTCAGCACGATTCCAGCGGCGACCAGCGTCAGGTAATAGATGACGTCCTTGCTCTCGATCACGCCCTGCGGAAACGACTGAAAATGATTGATGACACTGGTGTAGCTGACGATTTGGCCGATCGTTCCGCCGAGGAACTGACCCAGGTTGTCGCTCAGCCACAAAATGAGTAGCAGCCCGAACGACACGATAGCTGCCACGATCTGGTTCTGGGTCAAGCTCGAAGCCCACAGACCGACCGACAGGAATGCCGCCGCCTGCAGGAATACGCCGAGGTAGCCCGTGACGATCGGA
>DASYKL010000327.1:0-3876 GCA_035995405.1 Chloroflexota bacterium | reverse complement strand
GCCGGGTTCGTGACATTCCTTGTCACGCTCGCCATCGGCGCGATGATGATTGCCCTCGGAACGACTGCAGCGCGCACCGTTTCACAGTCCGCCGCCTACACTGTGGCGACCGAATTCAAATCCGGTCACTTCGCCACCATGCATGGCATTCTCATCCTGCCCGCGCTGGCATGGCTGGTCACTTTCGCCGACTGGACCGAGTCCAGGCGAGTCAAGGTCATAGCTCTCGCGTGCGTCGGTTACGTTCTCGCCGCTGGGGTCGTGGTCGTGGAGACTTTTACCGCGGTCAACCCGTTCGCTCCAGTCCAGGGTCCACTCATCATGTCACTGCTCACCGGCGCGGGGCTCCTCAGCCTGCTCACCGCGGCCGGTCTGGCTATCGCCGGAGTTCGTCGGGCCCAGTGGATACCGGTCCTGGACCAGCCTGACCAGAGTTCGGATCGTCTCCTTCAGCAGGAACCAACGTCGCGCCTGGCCTAGCGAGGCCAGCACGAGTGAATGCCGATGGAGCCACAATTCGTCCTCATGTTCGGAGGACCCGGCGCCGGCAAGGGGACGCAGGCCCAACGGTTGAGCACTGCTCTGGGCGTGCCGCACATTTCGAGCGGCGACCTGTTGCGGCTCCACGGCCAGGGAATTGAGTTGATGCAGCGGGGTGACCTCCTGCCCGACGACGTTGTGAGCGAAGCCGTTCTGCGGCGTCTCGAGGAGCCCGACGCCGCCCGCGGCGCCATTCTGGATGGCTTTCCGCGCACGCTCGCCCAAGCACAGCGATTGGATGACTGGCTCAGCCGGCGCGGAGGTTCCGTGCGTGCAGCGGTCTACCTCGACGTGCCACGCGACGAGCTCGTCGCACGCCTGGTCAGCCGCCGGCAGGTGAGCCACCGCGACGACGACCGGGCAGGCGTGGCCGAGCGTCGGGTAGACGTCTTCCTGGAAAATCTACCGCCGGTGCTCGAGCACTACGCTGCTCGGGGGTTGCTGCGGCGAATCGACGGCACGCAGTCTGTCGATCGCGTCCACGAGGACATCATCCAGGCACTTCAACGACCTGTCTCTCGCGATCGTTCTTGATCGACTTGACGCGACTCGCACGCAATGTGCCGATGCGCAGAGTTGGTACAGCAGCGTACCGCCGCCACGGCGCGATTGGTGCAGAAATAAATGCGACCATGCCTCAGTCACCATCGCCCACACCGCTACCACCGCCGCCGGCCGACCCGCTGGCGCCGTACGACCTGTCGCCGCTGTGCGATGGGCGGCGAACCGACTTTCCGCTCGGCATGCTGGTCGAGACCGTCAAGGTGATGCTCAATGGGGTCTACCTGGAGCAGGACCTCGACTTCCTGTTGGCGCACAAGAATGGCCAGTCCAAGGTCGAGCTCAGACGTCCACCGAAAGCCGGCGACAGCCTGGTTGTCCTCAGAGTCCCAGCACGCCAACCGCCACGTTCCCAGAAGGGCGCGGCTGCGGTTGACCATGATTTACCAGACTACGAAGTGCTGCCTCGGGCAGTGAGGGACAACCTGTCGCCCGACCAGTGGCGCGAGGCGCGGCGCGAAGTCGTACGCAGCGGGACAAAGATTCCCGAGACTGCGCGCTACATCAATCTGAAGAATGGCCTGTCTTTCGAGTACACAGCCGGTCAAGTAGCGAATGGCCCACTCCTACCGGTAGCCGACCTGGCGGGGGGCCGGGGCAAGGACGACACACAGTTTCATACCGCGCCGCGGGGCGCGCATTTTCCTGAGGTATGAGTGTGTTGCCGGGGGCAACGCTCGATAGCGTCCGCGACGCCGCGCGCCCGCTGATCGACGGCGAGGCCGGCGACTACGACGCACTGTTGAAGCTCATCGCCGATGCGCGGCTGGTGCTGCTCGGAGTGCCGTCTTACGGTACCCATGAGTTTTTTCACGCACGCGGCGAAGTCACGAAACGCTTGATCCAGGACAGAGGCTTCACCAGGTTGTCAATCGCTGCCGATCCCGCGGCAGTCCAGCCGATCGACGACTTCGTCAAAGGTCGAAGCGCGGATAGGCTGGCCGCCGACGCCCTGGCCGAATTGACCGTGTTCCCGCGCTGGACCTGGCGCAATGCCGAGATGCTCGACTTCGTCGGCTGGCTGCGCAGTTTCAACGACCAGTTTTCGGGTGATACCCATAAGGTGAGCGTGTGTGGAATCGACGTCGATCGAGCATTGAACACGGTTATCTGGGAACACAGTCGGAATGTGGGTGATTCGCGCGCGACTGATTCGGACTCGCCTAGCCTTGGCCAGGTGGCGCGAGACCGCCACGGTCGTCGTGCATTCCTGGTCGGCTTTACGACCTACACGGGAACCATTGTTGCGGCGGCTGAGCAGGATGCGTCCGCCCACCGCCTGCGCCTGGACCCGCCACCCGCTGATAGTGTCGAGACCGTGTGCCATGCGGTAGCGCTGCCACGTTTTCAGCTGTTCCTCCGCGGAGCCTCAGACGGCCTCGCCCAGTCACTCCGTGAGCCACTCCTCGAGCGTATGCTCGACGCCGTCTATCCGAGGACGTCAGGGTACCTCCGTGCCCGCCTGGCGGACCAGTTCGACGCACTGATCCACTTCGACGAGACGCGGTCGCTCGAACCCCTTGACACGACTTTCTGACACGCCTCCGACGGGGTTCTTACTGGTCATAGCCCACACTGGCGCATGCCCACGAACGACCAGCACTACGCGATCACATCCGCGAGCAGCCGAATACGTCTACGAACAGCTACAAGTAGCTGACCCATGCACGTTCGACCCGACGGCGAAACCGAGGATATCCTGGCAGTGTTCAGTGACCCTGACAAAGCCAGGCGAGCGGTGCGGCGCCTGCGCGAGGTACTGGGCGATCCGCACCGCGTCATCGGCGTGCCGCTCGAGTCTTGCCGCTATCAACTGGCCGATCCTTCGCTCCAGGAGCTCGTGCACGCCGCGCTACGCACCGCTCGCGTTGGGATTCCTCTCGGCGCATTCGCCGGCGTCGGCTTAGCAGTAGCCGCGATTCCGGGCGTCGGGCCGCTCGCCCTGGCGGGCACGGCGTTTGCCGGAGGCATTGGCGGGCTGGTCGTAGGCGGGTTGACGGGCGTTATCAAGCAAACGCGTTGGGACGCGGATCCGGCCCAGTTCCTGGTTGTACCCCCGGGGTCGGAGGAGATGCTGGTGATCGTCCGCGCAAGCTCCGCCCCGGCGCGGCGCGAGACTTCTCGAGTGCTTGGAACCCTGGTGCGCAGCGGCGCCATTGCCTTTCTGGATCCCACGGCCTATTACGCGACACACCCGCAGGTAGACGAGGCACTTGCTCACGCTTGAAGGCCTGGACCTTGACTTCTCCTACGTACTGCAAACAGCGTTCTAACGCACGAGGTTCCACAGTAGATGCAAACACGAGGAGAGACACCCATGGCCATCGATCTTTTTCGGACTCGCCCGTTCATGTCAAGCAGCAGGCGCGGCGCTGTGGACCGTCTGTTTGAGGAAACGTTCGCACCGTTTTACGGCGGCCGTGACGGTGGCACCAATGCCACTGGACAAACCGGCGTCCAAACACTGCCGGTCACGATCTGGGAGACGGATGACGCCTTTCACGCGGCGCTGCTG
The DNA here is from genome assembly GCA_035995405.1 of Chloroflexota bacterium. GTDB lineage: Bacteria > Chloroflexota > UBA6077 > UBA6077 > CF-72 > CF-72. The sequence continues at coordinate 260 of DASYKL010000327.1, read as the reverse complement.
GCGCCCGGTCTGGACGAGAACGGCATCAATGTCACCGTTCAGGAAGACACGCTGTCGGTTGAGGGTGAGTTGAAGTTCCAGCCGCCCGAAGGTACGCGCACGATCTGGCAGGAATTCGGCCCAATGCGCTTCCGACGTTCGCTACGCTTCGGCACACCGGTGGATCCGAATCGAGTCAGCGCCACCTATCGCCACGGCCTGCTGCTGATCACGATGCCCAAAGCCGAGGAAGCCAAACCGCGCCAGGTGCACGTGCAGGT
>DASYKL010000326.1:0-5174 GCA_035995405.1 Chloroflexota bacterium | reverse complement strand
CGACGCCAACTGGGCATTGGCGACGGTCCGTTCATTCTGGCGATCGGTGTGCTCGAGCCGCGCAAGAATCTGAATCGGCTGATGGACGCCTTCACCATCTTGAAGCAGCGTGCGAACGTGCCGTCCGATCTGAAGCTGGTGCTCGCGGGCGGCAAAGGTTGGCTGTTTGACGGTATCTTCGAGCACCACAGAGACTCGTCGGTCCGCGACGATATTGTCCTGCCGGGGTTCGTGCCAGACACGCTGCTGCCGGCCATGTACTCGGCCGCCGAAGTGTTCGCCTTTCCGTCGCTCTACGAAGGCTTTGGTCTGCCGATCCTGGAAGCAATGGCGTGCGGTACCGCCGTGGTCGCGTCGCGGGCGTCCTGCTTGCCTGAAGTCGCCGAAGGCGCCGCCCTGTTGATCGATCCCGCCAGCGTGGCAGATCTCGCCGATGCGCTGGAACGGGTCATTACCGATCACGGCCTACGCGAGAACCTGATCGTCCGCGGTCGTGAGCGAGCAGCGCAGTACACCTGGCAGGCGGCCGCCGAGCGGCTGCTGGACGTGTACCGGCGGGTAGGCGCGGCGTGAGGATCGGCATCAACGCGCTGTTCCTGCAAAAGCCGGCCACGGGCATGGGGCAGCACCTGCTGCACCTGCTCGAAGGACTCGACTCACTCGAAGAAAAAGACCAGCAATACACACTGCTGGCGCCACGCGTGCGGCGCGCCTATACCGTTCGGGCACCGCAGTTGTCGGATCGATTTCGTGAAGTGGAAGTGGTCACCCGCTTGGCCCGGCTCGGCGAAAACGTCGAGCAGGTGTGGTGGGAACAGGTCGGGATTGTCCTCGCTGGCTCACGCGAAAAGGTGGACCTGCTGCACTGCCCGTACTGGTCTAACCCGGTGTGGTCGCCCTGGCCGACCGTGGTCACGGTCCATGACGTGATCCAGTTCGTTCTGCCCGAATACGCCTGGCGCAAGATCAGTCGCGCCTATTTCAGCCTGGTCTCAGCCGGCGCGCGACGGGCCAACGCCGTGATCACCGTGTCCGAATGCTCCAAGCGCGACATTGTCAAACTGCTCGGTCTGGCGCCCGAGCGCATTCACGTCATCGGCAATGCGGTCGATGAGAGCTTGTATCCCGTGCGCGACGCGTGGCAGCTCAAAGCGGTCCGTGAGCGGTATGGCATCGGACCACGATTCGTGCTGTATTTCGGCGGGTTCGACCTGCGCAAGAACGTACCGCGGATCATCGAGGCCTACGGCCGACTGCCCGAAGCGCTGCGTAAGGAGTACCAGCTGGTGATCGCTGGTCGCTACCAGCACCTCGGCCACCCCTTGTATCCCGATCCTCGAGCGACTGTCGCGCAGCTCGGGCTGGAAGCGCACGTCGTGTTTACCGGCCAGATCCGCGAGCAAGACAAAGCACCGTTGTACAGCGCGGCGACGGTATTTGCTTTCCCCTCGCTGTACGAGGGGTTTGGGATCCCGGTACTGGAGGCGATGGCGTGCGGCACGCCGGTGGTGACCTCGAATCTGTCCGCTTTGCCTGAGGTGGCTGGTGATGCGGGCTTACTGGTCGATCCGTACGACCCAGATGCGATCTGCGGTGCGCTGGCCGAATTGCTGGAGAGTCAGGCGCGACGCGAAGAGCTCTCGCGACGTGGGCTGGAACGAGCGCGACGCTTCACCTGGCATCAGGTCGCGCAAGAGACGGTTCGCGTCTACAACGAGATTCTTTGCTCCACGTGAGCCGCCGTAGCGCGGGACTCACTCTCCTGCCTGGCGACGCGTGATGAGAATTCTGATCGTCTCGAAGATCCTGGTCGTCGCGGCGTACCGCCACAAACTCGAGGAGATCGCCGCACAGCCTGGCGTCGATCAACTCGTCGCGGTTACGCCACCGGCATGGCGCGAGCCAGGCGGCCGAACGCTCACGTTCGAGCCGTCGGATGGCCCTCAGCCATACGAGCTGCGCGTCGAGCCCATCGCGTTGAACGGCAACTACCACCTCTTCTTTTGGCCGCGTCTGGCACGCGTCATTCGAGAGGTGCGGCCCGATCTCGTCCACCTCGACGAGGAGCCATACAACGTGGCAACCGCACACGGGACGTGGCTAGCCCATCGAGCGGGCGCCAAGAGCTTGTTCTTCACCTGGCAGAACCTGCTGCGACGGTACCCCCCGCCTTTCAGCTGGCTGGAACAAGGCGTTTTCGCCCATAGCGCGCATGCGATTGCCGGTAGCCAGGAAGCACTGCAGGTTGTGCGCATGAAGGGCTACAGCGGGCCGGGCAGCGTCATTCCGCAGTTCGGCGTCGACCCCGACCTGTTTGCGCCAGGCCTGGCCGCCCAACCCGACGGCCCACCCGTGATCGGCTTCATCTCCCGCCTGGTCGAGGAGAAGGGTGTCTTTGTGTTGCTCCATGCTCTGGAGCACCTCGCAGGCGACTGGCGATTGCACGTCATCGGTAGCGGCCCGCTCGAGGCGCAAGCACGACGACGGGCGGACGAGCTGGGGTTCGGCGCGCGCGTGACCTGGGAGCGCGGCGTGGTCTCAACCTTGATTCCCGACCGGCTACGCTCATTCAGCGTCCTGGTCCAGCCATCGCTGACCAGGCCGCATTGGAAAGAGCAGTTCGGTCGGGCCCTAATGGAAGCCATGGCGTGCGGCATCCCGGTCATCGGCTCAGCCTCGGCCGAGATTCCGCATGTCGTTGCCAACGCGGGTTTGATCGTGCCCGAGGGCGATCCACAAGCCCTGCGCCAGACGCTTGCGACGCTCCTCACGGACACGGCGTTGCGCGCGGAGCTTGGGCGGCGCGGCAGGACGCGGGTGCTCGCCTGCTTCACGAACGCGCGGATCGCGGAGCAGACGGTCAGTACCTATCGGGCTGTGCTCGGCGCTACCATCCCAGTCAAGAATCTATGACGATGATGCTCGGCCGTCGCAGAGTGGGTGTGGCCGTGGCAGCGATGCTCGTGCTTGGTGCGTGCTCGCAGGGCGCCACGCCCCAGACCGCTACTCCGGCGGCGACCTTCGCTGCGCCACCACCGACCGCTGAAGGCACGGTCAACCCCCGCTTCGACCCGACCGCCGGAGTCGGCGGCGGGATCAATTCGTCAAATGCGATCTCCGCCGACGACGTTGTCAAAGCACTGTCCGCGGTTCCCCAGGTCGACAAGCTGAAGCTCAGCGCAAACTCGAGCCCGCCTGGAGCGACGGGCGCTGATGTTGTCTCGGTGTCGATCAACGCACAGGACACGGGCGGCCTGTTGAAGGCGCTCGATGCAGCGGGTAAACGCGCGCTAGGAGAAGCGCTGCTGGCAGCCGCGGGCGCTGCCTGGCCGAAGGCGACCGTCTCCTTGCTCGTCTCCGATACGGCCGGCGGGGGCGGTCAGATAATCGGCAGTCGGCCGCCAACTGGTCAGGCGCTGGTCATCGCCACGTAGCGATCCCAGGTGGCACGCGCACCACGGTTTAGTTCCGTCTTGACCACTTCGCAGAGTGAATGAAAGAATGCGCGCGCCACTGCCCCCGCGGGCAGGATCTGAGTCCTTTCTTGGAAGGGGGGACTGATGTACCGGCTGAGCCGCCGGTTCCTGATGTGCCATCCGCGTACACCGCGGGCGGATGGTTTTGCTGTGCCATGCCATTGATCGGACGATTCGGCAGTCCGAGGAGGAATCATCTAGTGAGACGTTTCGCATCTCTTGGAGTTGCACTGGCGCTGTCTGTCAGCACCCTGGTGCCCGTCGCGCATGCCCAATCGGGCAAGACGCTGGTAATGGGCTTTACGCAAGAACCCGACACGTTCGTCGCCTGGGAAGGCGGTCTGTACGTTAGCCAGGTTGCCGCCAACCTCGTGTATAGCAGCCTGGTCGCCTATGACGACGTGATGCAGCCGTTCCCCGATCTGGCTACCGACGTTCCGACACTGGACAACGGTCTGGCAGTGATGGTCGGCGACGGTGCGGATCAGCACCTCGAGACGACGTTCAGAATCAAGTCGAACGCAACCTTCAGTGACGGCACACCGGTCACCGCTGACGACGTTGTCTTCAGCTGGAAGCTGACATTGAACCCCGTATGGGGCGCCTCGGCTGGCAACGATGTCGAGTCCAAATACTCTGACGTCGTCAAGAAGGACGATCACACGGTCGTCTTCAAGATGATGAGCCAGACCCAAGCTCGCGCCGCTGGCCAGGCGGACCAGCAGGGGCCGGTCCTCCATCCGTTCTATCTGTTCGGTCTGCCCGACGCCTCGGTCTACCCCTCCAAGCGAATGAACTCGCTGGTCGACTTCGACCCGCAGAACTCGCCCAAGGTTAAGGACTTGCAGTCGAGCGTCTACAGCCGCGAGCCCGTTGGCAGCGGCCCGTACATGTTGACCGCGTGGGATCCTGGCGTGCAGATGACGTTCAAAGCTCGCAAGGACTTCAAGATTCACCCCGTTCCGGCGATCGACACGATCGTGATTCGCGGGTTCGAAGCGTCCAAAGAGACGTTGATCGCACAGTTGCAGGCAGGCGATATTCAAACGATCGGCTCCGAGACGCTGGACGTCTCTGATGTCGATGCGATCAACGCGATCCCCGGCGTCAAGGCCTACGTCAAAGCCGGCACAACCGTCGAGCACATCGACTTCAATCTCGACAACGCCATCCTCGCCGATAAGACCGTGCGCAAGGCAATCGCCTACGGCATCGACCGCCAGGATCTGGTCAAACGTGTACTGGCGGGTCAGTCAGCCGTCGCTGACAGCATCATCCCGCCGATCTCGCCGCTGTTCAATGCCGACACCACCAAGTACGCCTTCAATCCTGACCAGGCCAGGTCGCTACTCGACGGCGCTGGCTGGGCGGTCGGCTCGGATGGCATCCGCACCAAGAATGGCCAGCGCCTGAGCTTGAAGTACCAGAGCACGACGGCTGGCATCCGTCAGAAGACGATGCCGCTAGTCAAGGATCAGCTGTCCAAGATTGGCGTCGAAGTCAACATCGACCAGGTGCCCGCGCAGACCTACTTCGGCTCAACGGGCCCGCTGCGTCGCGCGACTTACGAGCTTGGTGAATACGCCAGTGTCGGTAGCCTCGATTCGGGTGTCGACATGATCACCCAGTTCGGCAGCAAGTTCATCCCAACGGAGGCAAACAACTTCGGCGGGCAGAACTATCCACGCTGGCGAAATC
>DASYKL010000325.1:0-4522 GCA_035995405.1 Chloroflexota bacterium | reverse complement strand
GTGGCCAGGACAGGAGACATCGTGTTGTTGTCACCGGGGGGAACCAGCTACGACATGTATCGCGATTTCGAAGAGCGCGGCCGCGACTTTAGCCAGGCGGTAAATGCTCTATGAGCTACGACAGCGCGCGCCTACCCGTCGAAAAGCTTAACGCGCGACGGCCAGATTACCTGCTGCTGGCGAGCACCATCGCGCTGCTGGTGCTCGGGACGCTGATGGTCTACAGCGCCAGCTTCGTGGTCGCCCACAATGAGTTCAGCGACGACGCCTACTTCTTGATTCGCCAGCTGGTGTGGATCGGCGTGGGAGCACTGGGCATGCTGCTGGCGGTTCGCATGGACTACCGCCGCTGGCGCGCCGTGTCGCTGCCAATCATGTTCATCTGCACCGTGTTGCTGGTGCTGGTCCTGGTGCCGGGCGTCGGCTCGAGCAGTTATGGCGCCGTGCGCTGGATCAAACTCGGACCCGTGCAGGTTCAGCCAAGCGAGCTGGCGAAGCTGGCCATCATTCTCTATCTGGCCGATTGGCTGGCACGGCGCGGCACGCTGGTCACCCAATTCATGCGCGGTATGCTGCCGTTCGCGATCATGGTCGGCGTCGTCGCCGCCCTGGTGGTGATCCAGCCCGATCTCGGCACGACCACGATCATCGTCGGAACGGCAGCCTGCGTGTTCTTCGTAGCTGGCGCCAACCTGGTGCACATCGTGCTGGCGGGTGTCGCGGGCATCGGCGCCGGATCGGTCGTGCTGGCGCATCTGAGCGGCTATCAGCTCGATCGGATCAAAGCGTTCATCGATCCATGGAGCGACGTCCAGGGCATCGGCTGGCACACGGCTCAGGGTCTGATCGCGCTCGGTTCAGGCGGAGTGTTTGGCCATGGCCTGGGCAATGGGCTGCAGAAGTACTACTGGGTGCCGAACGCGCATACCGATGCCATTCTGGCCATCATCGGCGAGGAGTTGGGGTTCGTCGGCTGCGTTGGCGTGCTGCTGCTCTTCGGAGTGGTCTCCTGGCGCGGTTTTGCCATAGCCTGGCGCGCGACCGATCCCTTCGCGCGGTTGTTCGCCACGGGATTGACCTGCATGTTGACGCTGCAGGCGCTGGTCAACATCGCGGTGGTGACGAACTCGCTGCCGTATACGGGTGTGACGCTACCGCTGGTGTCGTTCGGCGGCTCGTCGACGGTCATCTCGATGTTGGCTATCGGGCTGCTGCTGAACATGTCGCGTCAGCCGGCAGCGGCGGCCGAGGTTGAAACAGCATTCGAGGACGACCCGCGGCCGGTGCGGCCCGCCCCCGGTGAGAGCCTGCCGCGGATTCGCGTACCCCGCGTCGAGCGGCGGCGGCACGTGCCGGTTCAGGTCACGCCGATACGGGCTCGCGCTCGAGCGCGCGGCGGACGCGGTGTCTGAGCTCCTTGCTGCGCAGCGGGTACACCTGATTGGCATCGGCGGGTCAGGGATGAGCGCCCTCGCGTCGCTGTTGCTGGAGATGGGCAAGACCGTCAGCGGGAGCGAGGTTGCGCCCGGGCCAGCGACTGATGCACTTCGCGCCGGCGGGGCTCAGATCACAGTCGGACACGCCCCGCACAGCATTCGGGATGCGGAGTACGTCATCCGCTCCGCGGCCATCGCGGATGACAACGTCGAAGTTGTTGAGGCGCTGCGCCGCGACTTGCCCATGAAAAAACTGGCTGAAGCGGTCGGCGAGCTGATGAGCGATCGGTCAGGAGTGGCCATCGCGGGTACGCACGGCAAGACGACGACGACCTCCCTGGTGGCGTGGCTACTCGAGCAGGGTGGGCTCGACCCGCTGGTCTTGATCGGCGCCGACACCCCTGCTTTTCCACAGGGCGCGCATCTCGGCGCCGGGCCGATGGTCGTCGAAGCCGACGAGTACGACCGCCGATTTCTCAGCTACTGGCCTGAAGTAGCCGTGGTGACAAGCATCGAGGCGGACCATCTCGATTATTACCGCGACCTGGCCGAAATTCGCAGCGCGTTCGAGGAGCTTGTGCAGCGGCTGCCGTTGCATGGGCGGCTGGTGGTGTGTGCCGATGAGCCTTGCGCGGCGGCGCTCGAATCGCCGGCGCGGCGGGAGACGTACGGTTTTGCGGAGAGCGCCGACTGGCGCATCGAGGACTACGCCCCCACTGCCGCGGGCGGGGCATCGTTCACCTTGCACACTGACGGACGGGTGTGGCCGGTTCGGTCGCCGCTCGTCGGTGAGCACAACGCACGCAATGTGACCGCGGCCATCGCCGTGGCGGACCATTTTGGGATCGGCCTACGCGCGTCACTCGCGGCGCTGCCGACCTTTGAGGGTGCCAAGCGGCGATTCGAGACGAAGGGCCGTCCGCGCGGCATCTGGGTGGTCGACGACTATGGCCACCATCCGACCGAAGCCCAGGCGGTCCTGCGAGCGGCAGCCTCGGCAGCCGCGGGCGCGGTGTGGGTAGTGTTCCAGCCGCACACGACCAATCGGACAGCCGCGCTGTTCGACGACTTCGCCAGGTCATTTACGGATGCCGACCACGCGTTGATTCTGCCGATCTATCGGCCTCGGGGTCGGGAGGTGGCGGCGCGGCCGGTCACGGCCGAAGACCTCGTCGGTGCGGTGCGGGCGAAGGGGCATCCCGACGCGCGCTTCGTGGCTTCGTTCGATGCGGCGCTGGATGCGGTAGTAGCCGAGGCGCAGCCGGGCGACCTGGTGATCACGATGGGCGCCGGTGACGTGACCCAGCTGGCCGACCGGCTCGTGGCGGCGCTGGCTTGATGAAGCTCGAGCAGCGGGTGAGCCTGGCGACGTTTACGTCGCTGCGCGTCGGCGGCGCCGCCGACCACTTCATCCATGCGCAGAGCGGCCAGGAAGTGGCGGAAGGCTTGCGCTGGGCACGCGACAACGGTGTGCCCGTGCGCGTCATCGGCGGCGGGTCCAACCTGCTGGTGGCGGAGGCCGGGGTCGATGGATTGGTGATCAGGTGTGGCCATACGGCGCACCACGTCGAATCGCGCAATGGCGAGCCGACGCTCGTGGTCGAGGCAGGCGTCAATTTTGCGAACGTCGCGCGGCGGTTAGCCAAGCAGGGTTATGGCGGGTTGGAATGGGCGGCCAACGTGCCGGGCACGATCGGCGGCGCGACAGTCAACAATGCTGGCGCGTTTGGCGGCGATACCGCGTCTTGCCTGGTGTCGGCGACGATCGTGGACGGCGACGGCATCGGGCAGCGGTTGACTGGACCGGACCTGCGGTACGCCTATCGAACGAGCGCGCTGAAGCGACGTGAGCTGGGCGACGTGGCTGTCTCGGAGGTCGAGCTGCGGCTGGTGCAGAAGACACCCGCCGAGGCTGACGGGCTGGTCAAGCAGCTCAATGGCCAACGGATGCAATCGCAACCGCGCCTTTCCAGTGCCGGGAGTGTGTTTGCGAATCCTGAGGGCACATATTCGGGCAAGCTGATCGAAGAGGCGGGGCTGAAAGGAACCGCGGTGGGCGGGGCGCAGATCTCGGAGCAGCACGCCAATTTCATTGTCAACCCCGAAGGCGCAACAGCGCGCGACGTGTACACGTTGATGCGTCAGGCGCAAGACGTGGTGTTTGCTCGGACGGGTATCTGGCTGCAAGCAGAGATTGAGCTGCTGGGGCGGTGGTCTGAGGGCGAGCGCGCGGCACTGCGCGGCGAAGCGGCGGAGGTGGCGGCGCGTGGCTAGGCGTGAGGCGGCGGTGCGGCGGCCGCGGGTGGCACGCCGGCCGGTCACGGCGGCGCAACGCGCAATCCGTGCGGCGGCGCCGCGTGACCCATGGTTACCGCCGGGATTCCTGGGCTGGCTCCTGTTGCGCGTCATGGGACTCGGCTTACTCGTCCTGACGGGCTGGGTTGTGTACGATTCCGCAACGTCCGATCGCTTCCAGGTGCGCTCTGTTCGCGTCCAGGGGAGTGTGCTGTTGAGCCGGGCTGAGATTGAAAACGCGGCCGCGGTCGCCGGCGCGAATGTCTTCTGGGTTGATCGCGGCCAGGTCGCAGCTCGGTTACGGTCGTTGCCGCTGGTGCAGCGAGTCGAAGTTAGTGCCGCGCTGCCCGATACTGTCGAGATATCCATCGTCGAACGTCAGCCCGCGGCGTTCTGGGTCAGCGGTGAACGCAGCTACCTGGTCGATGGCGAGGGAGTTATTCTGAAAGCCGTAGACGTTGAAACTCAACAGGCTCGCGCCTGTGCAGGGCAGCCGTGCGATCCGCGCCTGGCCCCGCTGCCGACGGTTGCCCAGCTGGATGGTCCACCGTTGACGCCGGGCGATCGTGTGGACGTCGGCGCGCTGAACACGTCGGCGCGGCTAGCGACCTTGTTGCCAGGCGTCGGGGTCGAGCCGCTGGCCTTCGAGTGGACGCACGATTTTGGCCTCGAAGTGCCGACCCGTGATGGCTGGCGCGTGCGCTTTGATGGTCAGTCGAATGTCGACCAGCAGGTTGCCTCGCTCAGGACCATTCGCGATGAGCTCGTCCGAACGAAGACGACTGCCGAGC
>DASYKL010000324.1:0-4622 GCA_035995405.1 Chloroflexota bacterium | reverse complement strand
CCTGCGGGCCCCCCGCCCCCGTTCGTTGCTCCGCGCTCCGCGCTGCGCACTCTCTTCCGGGGCGACCCCCCGCTTAACGCTGCCGCGCGCGCGGCGATGGCCTGGACAACCTGTAGTGCCGCAGCCATGAAGCTGTCTGGTGCCGACCACAGGGCTCCTGAACGTGTCTGACCGGAGCGTAGGAGTGATCGCGAGCTTACCCGCGGCGCGAAGCGCTTAAGCGGGGGGTCGCCCCGGAAGAGAGTGCGCAGCGCGGAGCGCGAAGCAACGAACGGGGGCGGGGGGCCCGCAGGGCTCCCCCGATCCGTATTCTCATTAGATACCTCATCCGTTAACACACCGTTCAACGAGCGTTTACGGCAAGCCCGCTACGGTGTTGGCTGATGACCCCTACGCGTTTTCGCGCCAGCCTGCTCCTGGTGCTTGTTCTGATCATGACCGCCTGCTCGTCTGGGGCGCAGCCTGCGCCCGCGGCGGCACCCACCAGCGCGCCACCCGCGGCCGCGAAACCAACAACTCCGCCCGCGGCGAGCCCATCAGTGGGGGCCAGCCCAGCGACGTCAGCCAGTCCTTCGGCGGTCGCGGCGCCAGGCATGGCTATTACCGGTCCGCTACCCGATGAAGCCAAGTCGCTCAACGCCGCCGGCGCGACCTTCCCCGCGCCGCTGTACCAGAAATGGTTCGACGAGTACGCCAAACTGACCCAGGTCCAGGTCAACTACCAGGCCATCGGCTCAGGTGGCGGCGTCAAAGGCATCCAGGATCAGACCATCGACTTCGGCGCCTCCGATGCGCCGATGACCGACGATCAGCTCGCCGCCGCCAAAGGCGGACCGATCTTCCACATCCCGACCGCCCTCGGCGCCATCGTGCCGACCTACAACATCCCAAACGTCAAGACCAAGCTGAAGTTCACTGGCGACACCCTGTCGGGCATTTTCCTCGGCGACATCAGCAAATGGAACGACCCCAAGCTGGTCGCGGATAATCCGGATCTGGCCAACGTCAACCAGGACATTGTGGTCGTCCACCGCTCTGACGGCTCTGGCACCACGTATGGCTTCACCGATTACCTCAGCTCCGTGAGCCCGACCTGGCAATCCAAAATCGGCAAAGCAACTTCGGTCAACTGGCCAGTCGGCCTCGGTGGCAGCGGCAACCCAGGGGTTGCTGGTGAAGTTCAGCAGAACCCGAACTCCATCGGCTATGTCGAATTGATCTACGCCTTGCAGAACAAGCTCGATTACGGCATGGTCAAGAACAAAGACGGCCAGTGGATCGATGCGTCGTTGGACAGCGTGACCGCCGCGGCAGCCGCCAGCCTGCAGACGATTCCCGACGATCTGCGCTTCAGCATCGTCAACGCGCCTGGCGCCACGTCCTATCCGATTTCCACGGCCACCTGGCTGCTCGTCTACAAGAACCAGACAGATGCCCCGAAAGCCCTGGCCGAAAGCAGGCTGATGTGGTGGGCAACACACGACGCGCAGGTCTTCAACAAGGACCTGCAATATGCCGTTGTGCCGGCGGCGCTGACCGCTCGTAGCGAGCAGCTCCTGCGCCAGATCAACGTCAGCGGCAGGCCAGTTCTCCCCTGACCAGGAGCAGGTAGCTGAGGTGGCGGTAGAAGCCGAGTCGCGCCTGATCCAGGCGGGCGGCACCGATCGCGGCGATCGGATTTTCCGCGGCCTGGTCGTCCTGACGGCGGCGTGCGTGCCCGTCCTGCTGATTGGCATCGTCATCCTGTTGCTGCTTGATGCCTGGCCAGCGGTCCAACGGTTCGGCTTCGGGTTCCTGGTCAGCAGCGAGTGGGACCCCGTCGCCGAGAAGTTCGGCGCCGCTGCTTATATCTTCGGCACCGTCGTCACGTCCGTCATCGCCTTGCTTCTCGCGGGCCCGATCGGCGTCGGCTGTGCGGTTTTCATCGCCGAATACGCACCACGCTGGCTCCGTGAGCCGGTCTCGTTTCTGATCACCCTGCTGGCGGCGATTCCCAGCGTGATCTACGGCTTGTGGGGCTTCCGCATCCTCGCCCCGATCATGCGCGCCAACGTGGAACCGTTCCTCAAAGGCACGGTGGGCCAGGTGCCGGTCGTGGGCGCCTTGTTCAGTGGGCCAGCAGTTGGCCGCGACTACCTGGTCGCAGGCGTCATTCTGGCCATCATGATCTTGCCAACGATCACCGCCGTTTCACGCGAGATCCTGCGCGCGGTGCCCAATACCCAACGAGAAGGCATGCTCGCTCTGGGCGCCACGCGCTGGGAGACGATCAAGCGAGCCGTGCTGCCCTATGCCCGCACCGGCATCGCTGGGGCAGCCGTACTCGGTCTGGCACGGGCTCTGGGCGAAACGATGGCGGTCACGATGGTCATCGGCAATAGCTCGACCAGGATCGGCCCATCGCTGTTCACCCCTGGCTATACGCTCGCCAGCGCCATCGCCAATCAGTTCACCGAAGCCGACAAGGCCATCTATTTCAGCGCTATCGTCGAGATTGCGCTCGTCCTGCTGCTGGTGGCCGCCTTGATGAATGTGGTTGCTCGTTTCCTGGTGTGGAGCGTGGCGCGCGGACCGCTCGGCTCCGCGACGCGGGCAGGCTGAACTGATGGCCGTCGTCGCAACCAGCCCGTCTACCGCGCAGACGCTCCTGACGGCCCGAGGACGCCTCCGGCGACGGGCCATCGTCGACCGAGTGGCCACCGCCCTCATGGCCCTGAGCGCCCTGGCGGGGGTGATCGTGCTGTTGCTGATTCTGATCTACAGCGCCATCAATGGCCTACCCGCGCTGGATCTAGCGTTCTTCACGGAGCGCCCGCTCCCGCCGGGCGAAGTCGGTGGAGGTGTCGCGCCGGCCATTCTCGGCACCATCGAGATGCTCGTCGTGGCGGCGCTGATTGGCGTGCCGATCGGTATGGGTACGGCCATCTATCTGGCCGAGTACGGCCGCGGCTCGTTTGCCAGGACCGTCAGCTTTTTGATTGACCTGATCGCCGGGCTGCCTTCGATCGTCATCGGCGTGTTCGTCTGGACGTGGCTGGTGCGCCACGTGGTCGGCCACTACAACGGTCTCGCCGGCTCGGTGGCACTGGCCGTGATCATGATCCCGATCGTGACCCGCACGGTCGAGGAGACGCTGCGGCTGGTGCCTGACCCGCTGCGCGAAGCCAGCCTGGCGCTGGGCATTCCGCGCTGGAAGACGATCCTGCGCGTCGTCTTGCCGACCGCACGCGCGGGCATCATTACGGGTGTTGTGTTGTCGATCGCTCGGGCGGGGGGTGAGACGGCCCCGCTCTTGCTGACGGCGTTGGGCAACCAGTTCTTCAGTTATGACCTGTTGCAGCCAATGGCCGCTCTGCCGGTCCAGATTTATACATACGCCCGCTCGCCGTATGCCGATTGGCAAGTCAAAGCGTGGGGCGCGGCACTGATTCTCATTGTGCTCATTGGCGCGCTCAGTCTGCTCAGTCGGTGGGTTGTCGCGCGGAGACTCGGACACTCATGATGATGACCCACAAACAGCTCGAACCCGCCGATCAGCCGCAAGCCCCGCCGCAAAATCCGCCGGCGTTCGAAGCAGCGGTCGTCGAGCCTGCTCCCAGCCGTCAGCCAGGTCCACGGGTCACCGTGAGCGACCTGAGCGCCTGGTACGGCGAACGTCAGGCCATCGCCGCCGTAGCGCTGGACATCGCACCCCGCCAGGTGACGGCAATCATCGGGCCTTCCGGTTGTGGCAAGAGCACGCTCATCCGCTGTCTGAATCGCATGCACGAAGTCACGCCCGGCGCGCACGCCAAAGGGACGGTGGAGCTCAACGGCGTAAACATCTATGCCCCCAACGTCGACCCGGTGCAGGTGCGACGGGTTGTCGGCATGGTCTTCCAGAAACCAAACCCGTTCCCGATGATGACCATCTTCGACAACGTGGTCGCTGGTCTGCTGCTGCAAGGCGGCGCCAGCAAGCGTGAGCTCGAAGAAATGGCCGAGCAAGCCCTACGTCAAGCGGCATTGTTCGACGAGGTCAAAGACGTTTGGAAAAAAGCCTCCGGCGCGTCGCTGTCAGGTGGGCAACAGCAACGCCTGTGTATTGCCCGCACCCTGGCGGTGCGACCCGAAGTCATCCTGATGGACGAGCCGTGCTCGGCCCTCGATCCGATCGCCACCTATCGAATTGAGGAGCTCATTGGTCGACTCAAAGCCGAGTTCACGATTGTCATCGTCACCCATAACATGCAGCAAGCTTCACGGGTGAGCGACTTCACGGCTTTCATGCTCGCCGAGGAAGATCGCATTGGTCGGCTGGTCGAGTTCGGGCCGACGGCACGCATCTTTACCAATCCAACCAAACAGCGCACCGAGGACTACATCACGGGACGGTTCGGCTGAATCAGGAACAGCCGGGGGCGATATGGAAGCACCAATCGAGATCATCACCAGTCGCAGCGGGTTCCATCGCGAGCTCGAACGCGTCCAGGACGAAGTACTGGTCCTTGGCAGTATGGTCGAAAAAGCGATCACCCGCTCCGTCGACGCGCTGCGTGCCCGGGATGTCAATAGTGCCCGAGCCATCGAGGCCGAGGACATCCTGATCAACCGCAAGCGCTTCGAGATCGAAGAAGCGGCCC
>DASYKL010000323.1:0-5650 GCA_035995405.1 Chloroflexota bacterium | reverse complement strand
GATGAGGAGCACCTCGAGCGGACACTTGCGCGCCTCGTCGAAACGGCGATGAAGGTCGTGTGTCTACCACGGACCGATCTGTATCTGGACGGCCGCGTGGCGCCACTCGACCGGCTCTGGTCGGCCGGCGTGCCAGCGTTCGTTGGCACGAACAACGTGCTGAATGCGTTTACGCCTGTTGGCCGACCGTCGCTACCGTCAGCGGCCGCCGTGTATGCCCTCGCCGCGCGCCAGGGTGGAAAAGCCGTGCTCAATCGTATGGCCGCATCGTTGTGGCAAGCGGCCGAGGTGCTGCATGACTCGTCGCGGACCGATATAGCGGCTGGCGCGCCTGCTGACCTGTGCATCTGGCCCGTCACGGAACCTTGGCAGATCGTGGCTACCGAAGCCACGCCGTTGGCCGTTATCGTCGGCGGCGCGTTCGTCCACGGTGGCGCGATGACAGCGCCGCTGGCGGTGGCACACGCATGAACGTCAACGCGGGCATCTTCCACCAGGTGTGGGCTGTTTCCGACATCAGCGACCGTCAATGCATCGACGAAACGCTGGCGGATGGGTGTACGGACCGATCCACTCGCCGAAAAGCACGATCGCGGCTCACTCTTTCGCGATCAGCTGGAGGAGTTGAGCGGCTATCTGCGAAGTGAAATCAGTGCCGGCCGTCCGCTGTTAACGCCGGCGCCGGAGCGCGATCTCAGCAGCGTGGTCTGGGTCGCCGCGCGCGAGCCCGAGTCGATTGACGCGGCAGCGCGGCTCGGTCTGAACTTTGTTGTGGGCCAGGCCGAACATGGCGTTCAGCAGCGTCACTATGTCGACCACTTTCGTGCCGCCGGTGGCACGGGCCAGACCAAAGGGGCGCGCATGGTCCTGGTAGCAAACACCGATGCGGAAGCGCACGTGCACGCTGCCGCGCCGGCCTGGCGCACGTTCAATCAGATGAAGAACGGCCGCTATTACCAGCTGGCGGTAGAGCAAGGCCGCATTCCAACCAGCGAGCCGACCGACCTGACGGACCTCCTGCAGCGGATCGAATTTGTGGCCGGCTCGCCAGAGTCCGTTGCCGCGGGCTTACGGCGATACCTGAGCGACACGGCTGTCGATCGCCTGGACATCATGGTCCACGTCCCTGGTGTGCCGCACTCCGCAGTGCAGCGGTCGATGCGGCTGTTCGCGCGCGATGTGGCGCCGTTACTCGCCGCCTGAGTCGTCTAATTCGGCGACCTGCAGGTCGATCCACGATTGTTGGCCCGGGCCATGCAAAACAAACTGCGACACCGCGTTGTAGGCATGAGCTGGTAATTCAGCCGTAGGCACGCACGCGCCCGGATTGCGTCCGTAATACGGAAATGACGAGCCGGCCACCTGCACCCGCAGTCGATGGCCGGCTTTGAACAGGTGGGCGCATGGCCACGTCTCGACGTGCACCTCCGTCTGGCTGAAGGGAACCAGGGGCTGACACGCGTCGAGACCGTGGCGATAGCGCGACCGGAGCGCACCCTGGGTAATATCGAGCGAGCGCCCGTTCGGCTCCACATCGCACAGCCGCACGATCCAATCGCAATCAGACCCGCTACACGCGATAGTCAGAGCGGCGTTGGCGCCGATCACCCACAGGTCCTGTTCCAGTACGTCTGATGTGTACACGGCAACAGCGCGCAGGCGCTCGACCGGCCGTTGATCAATTGGTCCCAGCCCTCGACCGCCAGTGACTGGCACGGGCACCAGAGGCTCGCTGGTGAACGTGTCAAACGTCGCCGCCGCTGCTGCAACACTGGCCAGCGCGCCAGACTCCCGCTCACTGGTGGCGTCGCCGTCGCTCTCGAGATACAGCCGCAGCGAGGTCGATGGCGGCGGCCAATGGGCCAACGTCCGCCACTGGTCGAGCCCGGTGACGAACACCTGCGCCTGCGTCGGGCGAGCCGGCCCCTCGTCACACAAATAGTGCTTGAAGAACGCCACCTGCGCTGCGTCGATAGAAGAAACGGCTTGCGGTCCGAAATCCCGCGCGCCGACGTGGCGCGACCAGGGTTGGTGCTGCCACGGCCCGACGATCAGTGAGTGCTCGGTACAGTCCGCGACGGCCGCAGCGCGCGAGTCCAACGTGCCGCCCAGAAAGCCGTCATACCACCCAGCGATCCAGAGCGACGGCACACGAGGCGCCGGCAGCACCGTTTGTTGTTGCCAGTACGCGTCGTTGGTTTCATGGGTCAGCCAATCGCGGATCCACACCACGTCGGCAACTTCCTCGGGCAGCGCCGGCGGCATGACCAGCAGCCGCGGCAGATTCAGCTGCAGCCGCCGAAACCGCAGCGCATCGGCGTCGCGCTGGTCGTGCAAGGCGGCAATCCAGGCCAGCTGCAAGCCCCAGCCGACAGCCCCCATCTGGAGCGGCACGCCGCCTTCATAGTGCCAGCGCGCGTAGAAGTCCGCGGTCGTTTGGGCTGGCGCGATCGCGCGCAGCGCTGGCGGCGCCGCGGCCGCGGCCTGGAGTTGAACAGCGCCCTGGAACGAGAAGCCATACATGCCCACCCGTCCATTCGAGCGTGGCAGACCGGCGGCCCACTCGATGCTGGCCAGCGTATCGGTTTGCTCGTCGCGGCGTGGATAAAACGACCCGCCCGAGCGCCACGTGCCGCGCACATCCTGGACCACCACACAGAAGCCCTGCGCCGCGTACCACGCCGGGTGGCGGTAGACCGGTGTCGACGCCACGGTTGCCCCATAGGGCAGACGCATCAACAGGGTCGGATATCGACCTGGCGACGCGGGCGTGTAGACGTCCGCGCTCAGCCGCACCCCATCGGGCAGCACGAGTCCAGCATCCTGCTCGACTGATATTTCCAGCACTGCTGACGTCCCTGAACAGCCAGCGTACGCGCGCGACCCGCCTGACACCCTCGGCCGATCGGCACAAAGCTGGGGCTCGCCGTTTGGTTCGGTTCACCATAGGCAAGCTCGCCCGCGAGCCCTCACACTGACGGCACTAGCTGGAGGTGCGCCATGCGTGTTGGCTTTTATACGTGGGGCAGCTGCTTTGTTGAGTCACCGGGACCAGACGGACCTGACCCGTACTCACGGCATCACTCAGCCGTCGACTACGAGCGGGCCTACGCGGCAATGTTGGTGTGGGCCAAGCGAGCCGACGCGCTTGGCTACGACAGCTTCTGGCTGACCGAGCACCACTTTCAGCGCGAGGGTTACGAAGTCGTGCCCAACGTGGTGCTACTCGCGTCGGTCTTCGCGCAGCACACCAGGCGCATCACGTTCGGTTCCTTCTTCCACGTGGTCCCAACGTGGCATCCGCTACGCATCGCGGAGGATCTCGCGCTCGCCGATTTGCTGACCGGTGGCCGCGTCGTCTTTGGCGCCGGCCGCGGCTCGGTAGAGCGCGAAGCGCGGGTCTTCGGGGTCGGCTTCGGTCGCAACGGAGATGACGGCGATCGGCAGAACCGTGAGTTATTCGAGGAGCAGATGGAGATCATCCGGCTGGCCTGGACCGAACCGGAATTCGCATTTCACGGGAAGCACTACACCATTCCGCCCGAGGGGATTCTGAACACCGGCAATATCCAGACGGGGCGTCCCTGGCGCAAGCTGAGCCTGGTGCCGCAACCGAAACGGCCGATTCGCATCTATCAAGCGTGCAGCAGCGACGAAACGCTGGAGATGTGCGCCCGCGCGGCGAACACCGGCGTGCTGACGCTCGCGGGGGGACTGCAACGCACACGCGCCAGGTGGCAGCTCTTCGGCGAGCACCTCGAACAGACGCACGGACGACGCGTCAGCAGCGGCGAAAAGCGAATGCTGGTGGTGTCAGTCCACCTGGCCGAGGATCGCGCGTCGGCGCTGGCCGAGGTGGGTCCACCGCTGGTGGAGCGTGCGCGTTTCCTGGCCCAGCAGCGTCCCGTCGGAACGGCCGCGGATGGGACACCGCTGCCGGTTAATTACGTGCCGCCCATCGACGAAATGGTGGAGCGCGGCAATATCATGGTCGGCTCAGTGGACGATGTGCGCGAGCAGTTGCTCGACATTGTGGCGACGCTCGGCGCGGAGGAGATCGCCGTCGAGATGGGCTTCCCGGGGATGCTCGAAGACGCCGTCACGCGGCAGATTGAATTGTTCGCCACGGGCGTACGCCCGGCGCTCGATCGTTTCTCAGACCGCGCAGTCAGGCCAGTCGCCGCCGCTGTGGCGGGCTAAAGCGGCGCTGGTGAACGTTGTCCGAGTCTATACCGGCGCCGATGGCGAATCACACATCGAGGAGCTCGAAGTGCCGATGGACGAAGTGTCGCGCGGCTTCATGTCGCAGCTCTTCGGGCTGCAGGGCATCGTCTTTCGGGAGAGTGATTTCGATGGACCGTTGCCGTTTCACACGGCCCGCTGGCGGCACTTCTGCGTGCCCATCGTCGGCTCGTTCGAGATCGAGTGCGGCGACGGCACACGCCGCTTGATCGGGCCTGGGACCATCATGCTCGGCGAGGACACGACGGGCCGCGGCCACGCCAGCATCGAGCGCGACGTACCACGCCAGACGCTGTTCATGCCCGTGCCAGACGACTTCGACACGTCTCGCTGGCGGCGTGTCCAATCCGCATTGCCATAGACGGTGTATTGGGCTGAGCGAGGGAGCTCGCTCTGCGAGCGGTACGGTGATGCTGTCGTGGCCGGCGTCCTGAGTCGGTAACGCCGGCGGGTATTGACAGGCGCACAGGACCCGTCCACCATGAGCGGTACTTATGGGAGCGGTTCCAGTTACAACAGACCGTGTGGCGGCGGGTGTCGACGAGCAGCCAGTAACCAGCGGCGCCTTTCCGACGAGCTTCACCTGGGGTGTCTCGACGGCGGCCTATCAGATCGAGGGCGCAGCGGCCGAAGACGGCCGCGGCGTGTCGATTTGGGACACGTTCAGTCACACGCCCGGCAAAGTCCTGCACGGCGACACCGGCGACGTGGCGTGCGATCACTACCACCGCTGGCCAGCCGATCTGGATCTCTTACGTCATCTGGGCGTCGGCGCCTACCGCTTCTCCATCGCCTGGCCGCGGGTCCTGCCAAACGGGACTGGCACCCTCAACCCAGCCGGCCTCGACTGGTACGACCGCCTGGTCGATGCGCTGCTCGAGCGAGGCATCCAGCCCTGGCCGACGCTGTATCACTGGGATTTGCCGCAGCCGCTGGAGGACGCCGGCGGCTGGCCCGTTCGCGCGACGGCTGATGCGTTCGCCGCGTATGCCGAAATCGTCGGCCGACGGCTGGGCGATCGCGTGCACGCCTGGGGGACGCTGAACGAGCCGTGGTGCAGCGCCTTTCTGGGCTACCTCACGGGCGACCACGCGCCAGGGCGACGCGACCCCAAACTGGCATTGGCCGCCGCGCACAACCTGCTGCTGGCCCACGGCCAGGCGGTCGAGGTCCTGCGCGCAACCAGTCCGAAATCGCGCGTCGGGATTGTGCTCAATCTCACACCGGTCGAAGCGGCCACGGCGCAGCAGGCTGACGAGGACGCCGCGCGGCGGGTCGACGGCTATCACAACCGCTGGTTTCTGGATGCGCTCTATCGCGGCAGCTACCCGGCTGACATGCTGACCCACTTCGCGGCGTCCTTCGCACCACCGCCAGCTGCCGACCTGACGACGATCAGTGCACCCAT
>DASYKL010000322.1:0-5025 GCA_035995405.1 Chloroflexota bacterium | reverse complement strand
GGACCCGGACCGCAAGCAGTTGATCCAGGTCCTGCAGAGCGAGCTCCAGAAAGTAGGCATCGAGGCGACGACCAGCGCCGTCGAGTTTCCAGCGTTCTTTCAGGACGTGCAGGACGGTAAGTTCCAGGTCGGCGTCATCGGCTGGTTGAATCTGTCCGATCCGGACCGCGCGACGTTCCGCCAGTTTACGGTGGACGGCACAGCCAATTACGGCAAGTACAAGAACGACCAGGTGGACAAGCTGCTGAAGGATGCGCGCACGACGCTGGATCAGTCAAAAGCAAAAACGCTCTATGCCGACGCCATCAAACAGATCGTCGACGATGCGCCGTACATCTTCGTGCAGTACCAGGAATACATTGCCATGTATTCGCCCAAATTGGAGGGTTACCAGGTCAATCCGGTCGCCAACTGGCTGTCCTTCAAGAGCGTGTCCCTCGCCAGCTGAGTGGGTCGATACGTCGCCCAGCGACTCCTGCACACGCTGGTCGTGTTGTTTGGAGTCGCGCTCCTGACGTTCGCGCTGATCCATTTGACCCCGGGCGACCCGGTGCTCGTCATGCTCGGCCAGGACGCAACACCCACTGAGCTGGCGCGCTTGCGGCACATGCTCGAGCTCGATCAGCCGCTCTATGTCCAATTCGTCAACTACCTCAGCCGACTCACGACCGGACAGCTTGGTGACTCGATCTTCCAGCACCAGCCGGTGACCAGATTGCTCGCCGAACGTTTCCCGGCAACGCTCGAATTGACCGTCGCAGCCATGATCGTGGCGATCGTCGTCGGCATGCTCAGCGGCATCATCTCCGCACTGTGGCCATACTCGGCCTTCGATGTTGTGGCGATGTTCGTGGCGCTGTCCGGTGTCGCGATGCCCGTGTTCTGGCTGGGCATGCTGGCAATCCTGTTGTTCTCGCTGCAACTTGGCTGGCTGCCGTCCTTCGGGCGCGGCGAGCCATTGACCGACGCGGTCGGAGCGTGGGTGCGTTTCGGCGACCCGAGCGACCTCGTCGATGCTTTGAAGCACCTGCTGATGCCCGGTATCACGCTCGGCGCGTATTCGGCGGCACTCATCTCGCGGTTGGTCCGCTCCGCACTACTCGACGTGCTCGGCCAGGACTATGTGCGGACGGCTCGAGCAAAGGGCCTGCGCGGCTTCGCCGTGATCGCCCGTCACGCGCTGCCGAATGCACTGATTCCGGTGGTGACGGTGATCGGTCTGCAGGTTGGGACTCTGTTGGGCGGGGCGATTATCGCCGAGATGATCTTTGCCTGGCCCGGTATTGGCCGACTGCTCATTCAAGCCATCAACCAGCGCGATTATCCTCTGGTGCAGGGCATCGTCTTGCTGACTGCCGTGGTCGTCTCGGGTATCAACCTGGTGGTCGACCTGCTGTACGGGACAATCAATCCGCGCGTTCGCTATGGCTGACGCGACGGCTCTCACGGCGTCGGCTAGGCTGGTGGTGGCGCCGCGTAGCAATGTCGGCCGCGCCTGGCGCCAACTGCGGCGGAACCGCGCCGCCCTGGCCGGTCTGGTCGTCATCGCCGCGCTGGTGTTTGCGGCCGCGTTCGCGCCACTGCTGACACCGTACGATCCTTACGCTGTGGCTCTGGAGGCTCGTCTACAGCCGCCCGGTGGCGCGCATCTCCTGGGCACCGACGAGCTCGGTCGCGACATCCTGGCGCGTCTGCTGTTCGGTGCGCGGGTCTCACTTTGGGTGGGCCTGGTGACCGTCACTCTGGCCGCCACAATCGGTGTGTCGGGCGGCTTGCTGGCCGGCTATCTGGGTGGCTTGTGGGATGCGGTCATCATGCGCCTGGTGGATGTCTTTCTCGCGTTCCCTGTCATCATTCTGGCCATCTCCATCGTCGCGGTGCGTGGACCGGGTCTGAATAACGTGCTCATCGCCCTGGCGCTGGTGTACTGGACGAATTACGCTCGCGTCGCACGCAGCGTCGTGCTCACTTTGCGCGAGGAGGAGTACACCTGGGCGGCCCGCACACTGGGCGCGGGGCCAGTGCGTATCATGGTCCACCACCTGCTGCCCAATGCCGTTGCGCCGCTGGTGGTGTTGGCATCACTCGGCATGGGCAACGCGATTCTGGCTGAAGCAGCGCTGTCATTTCTTGGTCTGGGCATCCAGCCACCCGAAGCGTCGTGGGGCTCGATGCTCAACTACGGTATGCAATTTTTGCGCGACGCGAGCTTTCTCACCACGCTGCCCGGACTGGCGATCTTCGTGACGGTTCTCGGATTCAACCTGCTGGGTGACGGTTTGCGGGACGCGCTCGATCCGAGGTTGCGCACATGACCACCCCTGACAATCGCCTGTTGGCGGCATTCCCGCCTTTCCCTCGGTTTGCCATCACCAAAGACCGCGCGGCGCTCATTATCGTAGACATGCAATACGCGGATGCGCATCCGGAGCACGGGATCGGACGCACCGCGCGTGAGGCGGGCGCGGCTGGGATGTTCGCGGAGTACTGGCCCGCGGTTGAACACGCGGTGGCGTGTCAACAACGGCTGATCGAGGCGGCGCATGCGGCCGGGACACAGGTCATTTTTACGAGGATCGCCACGCACACGCGCGATGCGCGCGACGTTGGGCGGCAACACGCACTCGTTGGATTGGCGGTGCCGCGCGACGCCTTCGACGCCTGTTTGTTGGAAGAATTGCCCGTTGGACCGGATGATCTCGTGTTGTCCAAGACGTCGTCGAGTCCGTTCAACAGCACGTCCATCGATCGGCTGCTGCGCAATTTAGCAATCGACACGCTGTTGGTGTGCGGCGTCGTCACCAATGGCTGCGTCGAAGGGACGGTGCGGGATGCGTCAGACTTGGGCTATCAGGTCATCATGATCGATGACGCCTGCGCGGCGGTTACGCCGGCGCTGCACCAGGCCGCCATAACCAACTTAAAAGACGCGTTCTGCAACTGTCGGCCGACCCAAGAAGTTCTGGCGGAATTGCATGCCCTGGCCCGCTGAGGATGCGGCAGAAGGACTGGAGCTTTATGACCTTACGCACAACGTACGAACGGATTCCAGTGACTACGCTGGCCAGCGGCCACGACCTGTTCATTCCGCTGCACCGCCTGCAAGGCGCAGCCTCCGGCCCGACCCTCGGACTATCGGCTGTCGTACACGGCGACGAACCGCTGACGAACGAGGTGGTGCGGCGCGTCCTGACGGAGATCGATCCAGCCGAGCTACGCGGCACAATTCTGGCCGTACCAATCGGCAATCCGCTGGCATTCGAGGCGCTGACCCGACATACGCCGCAGGACCAGCTGGACCTGAATCGGAATTTTCCGGGAGCGCCCGCCGGTTGGCTCAGCGAGCAGATGGCACATGTTCTGTCTACCCGCTTTGTCTCGCAGCTCGACGTCCATATCGATTTGCATACCGGCGGCGTCTATCCCACCGTCGACTATGTGTATATCTTCGACCGCTCGCGGGAGTTGTCGCTGGCCTTCGGCAGCCGCTACCTGTTCGAGCCCTCGACGCCCTACCAGGGCACGTTTGCTGTGCCGGCCGCCCAGAAAGGCATTCCCTTTTTCACCGCGGAATTGGGCGGTGGCAGCTTTCTCGACGGCCACTACATCGAGCACGGCGTACGCGGCGTACGCAACGTCCTGAAGCAGCTCGGCATGCTGCAGGGCGACGTCGAGCGCCCAATCGAGCAGACGATTGTCACGGAGATGGCGGTCATCCGCCCGCGCTTGGGCGGCATGTTACACCCGCAAATCGGCCTGGAGCAGTTAGGCAAAGAGGTCGCCGGGGGCACATTGCTCGGTCGCGTGATCAGTCCGTACACGTTCGAAACGCTCGAAGAGATACGAGCGCCATTCGATCGAGGGGTGATGATTCTGCTGCGCGGCGGCATGATGCGGGTTCAACCCGGCGACTACGGCTACATGGTCGCCAATCTCGACAGCGCGCGGCCGGCGCGCTAGGCGGCGTTCAGGCGGTCGCGATAAATGCGACCGCTTTTCATCACCAGACGCAAACACTCCGGCCGCGTCAGCAAGCTGATATCAGCCAGTGGATCACCGTCCACGACCAACACGTCCGCCAGCATGCCGGGGGCAATGCGGCCGACCCGATCTTGCATGCGCAACAACCGCGCGCCGATCAGCGTGGCGGAGCGAAGGACGTCAGCCGCAGGCTGGACCTGCGCCCGAAGTACTAACTCTCGGAGCTGATGCACGTGCATGCCGCCCAGCAAGTCTGTACCGTACGCGATTGATACGCCGGCCTGGTGCGCCATCTCCAGCGCGCGCAGGCCGGCGTCCAGCACATCGAAGACTTTTCTGTAGCTGGACTCCGGCAGGCCAAATTCCCGCCCGTGCTCAGCGAGCGCGGAATAGGTGACCAGCGTTGGGACATAAAAGGCGTTGTGCGCCAGAAACAGTGGCGGGCTGCTGGCATCCATCAGGTTGCCGTGTTCGATGCTGCGGACGCCGCACTCGAGGGCTCTGTTGATGGCGCGCGACGTATAGGCGTGGCCCAGCACATACAGATTGGCTGCCGCGGCCTCTTCGACGGCCGCTTGAATCTCGTCGACCGAAAACTGCGTGCTGTCAACGCGGTCTGTCGGCGAGGCAACACCGCCACTCAGCATTAATTTGATGTGCGCGGCGCCGCGCTTGATCTCCTGCCGCACCGCATGCCGCACCTCGTCCACGCCGTCACAGACTACGCCGAGTCCGGTGTACGGATAACCTGGCTCGCGCGCGGTCCGGCCACGGCTGCGGACATCAGCATGACCACCCGTCTGCGACAACGCATGCCCGCCGAAGATGACTCGGGGTCCTTCGAACAACCGCTCCTCGACAGCCTGGGCCAAACCGAAGTCGGCGCCGCCCGCATCGCGGACGGTCGTGAAGCCGCGCTCGAGCATACCGCGCAGGATGGACTGGGCGTGGGCTGCGACGTAGGTGGGCGACCATTCGGCCAGCTCGGAGAGGTCCGCCGTTGCGGCCGTGACGTGCACGTGGCAATCGATCAGGCCCGGCAGC
>DASYKL010000321.1:0-11860 GCA_035995405.1 Chloroflexota bacterium | reverse complement strand
GTCGGTGAATGCCGCCGTCTCGGTCGGCCAGTTCGAAGACCTGGTCAAGCCAACGCCTGTGCCGAACGTTGCCCCGACACCCGCCCCGACGCCCGCGCCGACAGTCGCGCCGACCGCCGTTCCGGCAGCCGCCACACAGGTCTTCGAGACGGGTGTCGCTTCGACGTACGGCGAGGGCGACGGCTTTGAAGGCAATCGCACTGCCTGCGGTCAGATCTTTCGGACCGCCATCGTCCAGGTCGCGCACAAGACGTTGCCGTGCGGCACCATGGTCCGCGTCGAGGACACCGACACAGGCACCTCGGTGGTCGCTGAAGTGACCGATCGCGGGCCGTACATCCCCGGTCGGATCGTCGATTTGAGCTGGGGCGCCTTCAAGCAGCTCGACGAAACAGGACCTGGATTGCTCCACGTCAACGTCTACCTCCTCGAACCTTAAAGGCACCGGAGGTGGCCTAGACTGACGATGAATGGTCAAGCCGGCGAAAACAAACCGTGCTGCTGCGCCTCGACTCGGGCGACATCAAGCTGTAGGTCTTGACGCTCCGCTGCGCGAATTCCTCGCCTGGCTGGCTTTCTCTCCTCGGAGTTATGCGGAGGCGATGGAGGCCTGGGGCAGCCATTGTCCCCGCTTCACTGTCTGGGAAGACGCCCTGGCCGCGGGCCTGATTGCTGTCGCTTCACCAACTGGCGGCCGCGCGGCCATCGACACCGCCCGCGTCTGCCTCACAGCGACGGGCC
Source organism: Chloroflexota bacterium (assembly GCA_035995405.1). Lineage (GTDB taxonomy): Bacteria > Chloroflexota > UBA6077 > UBA6077 > CF-72 > CF-72. Next base: position 11,119 of record DASYKL010000321.1, on the reverse strand, counting down.
AGGCGGCGCTGGACGGCGGTTAGCGCCCCGCAACCGAGCCGTCGATCACCGCGTCCACGAGAAACGGCCCATCGCGGTAGGCGATCGCTTCTTGCAGCACCTCGGCCAGGTCTTCTGGTCGCTCGACACGACGCGATGGCACGCCCATCGACTCGGCCATGCGGTCGAAGCGTAGCTCGGGATCGATCAAATCCATGGCCACGAACTCGCGCTCGCGGGCACCTTCGCCGAGATACTCGAGCATATTCAGCTTCAAGATGCGGTACGCGCGGTTGCTGAGCATGACGTAGGTCACCGGAATCTTGTGGTGCGCCGCCGTCCAGAGCGCCGTGATGCTGTACATCGCTGCCCCGTCGGAGCACACGCCGACCACTCGCCGATCCGGCCGCGCCAGCGCCGCACCCAGCGATCCTGGCAGCCCCGGCCCAATCCCACCGCCGCGCACTTTGACCAACTGCCCAGGCTGCGTTGGCGCGATGGCCATCTCGACATGCTTGGTATTGGTCACGCCTTCAGAAAACACCAGGCCGTTCTCGGGCAGCGCACGCTTGATCTCATGCATCAGCCGCGCTCCGCTGATCGGCGTCGCGTCCCAGTTCTTACGGGCCGCCGCCCAGTACCGTTCATTCGCTTGCGCTACCCGCGCTTCAGCCTGCTGACGCCTGTCCAGGGCGGCTTCCCTGGCGCTGCCGGACTGCCGCTCGGCAATCAGCACCGCCAGCTCCCCCAGGCCCGCTTTGGGGTCACCCAGCAACGCAATATCGGGTCGCACGTTCTTGCCTAGCTCATGGCTGATGCTGTCGAGCTGAATGACACGCGTCTGGGGCCCGACTACCGCTCGCTGCGGATCGGGAAAGATCAACTGGAATAGCGGCGCCCCAACGACGAACAGCACATCACAGTCCGCCAGCGTTGAGGTGATGTTCTTGGGCGATACGAAATCCACACTGCCCAGATTCAGCGGGTGTGTAGCCGATACGTTGAACTCGGACGCGTAGCACTCGAACATCGGCGCGCCCAGGAGCTCAGCGACGGCTGCCGCTTCTGCCTGGGCCTCCGAGGTCGCGACCGAATCCCCCAGCATCAGCATCGGCCGCTCGGCTCTGACGAGCATCTCGGCAACCTCGGCTAACCCGGCCTGGTCAGGTCGAGTGCGCCAGTTGGTATACGTCGTCGGGGCGATGTCCATGTCCGCCTCGGCATCCAGCACGTCCATCGGCAGCGCCAGGAACACCGGCCCTTGCGGTGGCTCGGCGGCGATCTTGAAGGCGCGGCGCAACGCGCGTGGGACGTCATGGGCATGCTCGATCTGGGCGGCCCACTTGGCGATCGGTCGCGCCATCTCAACGAGTGGGCCTGACAGGTGAGGCTCCTGGAGCAAAACGTTGCTTGGCGACTGGCCGGCATAGACGACCAGCGGGGTCTTACCGATGCGCGCGTTGTGCATCATGCCGAGCGCGTTTCCGAGGCCCGGCGCGATGTGGACCTCGACAAAGGCCGGCCGCCGCGTCAAGCGGGCATAGGCGTCGGCCATGCATACCGCCACTCCTTCGTGCAGCGCGAGCATGAACTGCAGCTGGGGGTAGTCCTGTAAGACGTCCATGAAACCCTGTTCCGTGGTCCCAGGGTTTCCGAAGATATAGCGGACGTCGTCCGCGATCAGCTGCTCCAGCAGTGCACGTTTGCCCGACATTCGAGACACGGTTGAGAGCTTAGCCAACCGGCGCCTCCAGGGTGCGTGGCACACAAGCTGCTTTTAAGCGGCAGCGTAGGAGGTCCTTTCACTACATGTTGTGGGCACTCGTCGTACTACTGCTGTTGTTGTGGTTGGGCGGCTTCACGTTGAACGTGGCCGGCGGTCTCATCCACCTGCTTCTCGTCATCGCCGTCATCGTGGCGATTTACAACCTGGTCGCGACGCGCGGCCGCGCGATCTAAACGGCTCGCCTGGGCCGCTCAGGATTCCTGTGTCGCTTCGCTGGTCAGCGTTGTGCTGGCCAGCCCAGCGGCGAGCTTCGGGAGCGGCACCAGGTTTGGTCCATTCGATCGATGGCGATACCGCGGTAGCGGGGTGATGGTCCCGTCTGCCTGCGCCTCGCCCTGGAAGATCAGCTCGAGCTCGTCACCTTCGACCGTCTCATCTTCGAGCAGTCGCGCAGCCAGTGCATCGAGCACATCGCGGTGCCGCGACAGAATCTGCTCTGCTTGTCGCATGCCTGAGTCGATCAGCGCCCGAATCTCAGCATCGATTGCCTCGGCGACCGCCTCCGAGTAGCCGCGGTCATCACCAGGCTGTGCGTCGCGGTTGACCAGCGCCAGTGGCCCCAGAATGTCGCTCATGCCATAGGTGGTGACCATGCTGCGAGCGATGCCCGTCGCCTTCTCGATGTCGTTCGACGCACCGGTGCTGACATCGCCGAAGATGACACGCTCGGCCATCCAGCCACCCAGGGCCGAGGCAATCATGGCCTCGAAGCCGGCGCGCGTCATGTAGTGGCGATCTTCTGCTGGCAGAAAGCGTGTGTAGCCGCCCATCCGACCGCGCGCGACGATCGTCACCTTGTGGACCGGGTCATGGTTCTCGCTGAAGCGGCCGACCACGGCGTGGCCACCTTCGTGATACGCCGTCCGACGTTGCTCCAGGTCTGACATGACGCGGGCCTTTTTCTGCGGCCCACCGATCACCCGATCAATCGCTTCCTGAAGGTCGCTCATACTGACGATCTGGCGGCTGCGTCGAACGGCCAGGATTGCGGCCTCGTTGACCAGGTTGGCAAGGTCGGCGCCCGAGAAGCCGGGGGTCGAGCGGGCGAGCGTTTCGAGCTGCACTTCAGCATCGATCGGCTTGCCGCGGGCGTGGACCGTCAAAATGGCCGTGCGTTCTTTCACGTCGGGATTGGCCAGCATGACCTGGCGGTCGAAGCGACCTGGGCGCAACAGTGCCGGGTCGAGGACGTCGGGACGGTTGGTCGCGGCCAGCACGATGACGTGCTTGTTACCTTCGAAACCATCCATCTCCACCAGGATCTGATTGAGCGTCTGCTCCCGCTCGTCGTGGGCGCCGCCGCCCGAACCCGAGCTGCGCTTGCGTCCGACGGCGTCGATCTCGTCGATGAAAATAATGCTTGGTGCTTGCTTCTTGGCTTGCTCGAACAGGTCGCGGACACGACTTGCCCCGACGCCAACGAACATCTCGACGAACTCCGAACCAGAGATGCTGAAGAAGGGTGCGCCCGCCTCGCCGGCTACGGCGCGGCTGATCAGCGTTTTACCAGTGCCAGGTGGCCCCACCAGGAGCACACCTTTCGGAATGCGCGCCCCCATGGCGGTGAATTTCTCAGGAGATTTGAGGAACTCGACGATTTCGAGCAGCTCCTCCTTCGCCTCGCTTGCGCCAGCGACATCGTCAAACGTGACGCGTTGTGCTTGGCCAACGAACCGACGCGCTCGACTGCGCCCAAAGCTCATACCAGGGCCCTGGCCGCTGCGCCGCATCTGTAGCAGCAACAGGCCGCCCAACAACAGACCCAGCAACAGGGTCGGCGCCAGGTCACCAAAGGACACTGGTGACGATTCGGCAACCGTATACCGCACGCCCGCGAGGTCGGCCGGAGCGACACCCAACGTCGACAGCATCTGCGGCACCGAAGCCTCGCGGTCTTTGACGAACACAAACTCAGCGGTGTCCGTCTTCAGATAGGCGTGATCCGCCTGCACCTCGATAGAACGCGCCTGACCGGTTCGAACAATCGTCGCGGCTTCACTGGCGGCGATGGGCTGGGCCCCGCTGTGAGCAGTCAGGCGACCGAAATTGACCACGCCAATCAGGATCGCCAGTGCAGCAACGGCACTGGCCACAAGCGCGATGCGGACGTCGAGTCGAGCGAGGAAGCGAGGCAGTCGTTTCATAGAGGCTCCGGTGGCCGCAGTCTGCACGGTACGGCGACAAAAGCCAAGGAAAAGCGGCACTAGGGGAGGACTTACAACAACATCTCGACGGTGCTGCCCGCCCCCCCTGCACTCTACATAACGAAGACTGGCCGAACCTCGACAGTCCCGATCTGCGCCGCCGGAATGGTCGCCGCGAGGTCCGCCGCCGCCTGTTGTGACGGACACTCCAGCACGTAGTAGCCGATCAGCTGCTCGGCGCCATTGTGTGCTGGCCCGGACGCGTCTTGTCGCTGGCCAGCCCGCACACGAACGGACGTCGCATCGCCGCTGGCTCCCAACGGGTCACCGGCGACGAACGCTCCGCGCTTGGCAAAATCCTCGTAGACGGCGCCGTACGCGGCATTCTGCGCCTCGAATTCAGGCGTTCCCGGCCGAGCCATAGCGGACTCGGGCGCATAGAGCAGGACCATGTACTTGCTCATGGGTGATACCTCACACCCGTATTGACGACGGATGAGCCACAAACTCATCGGCCGGTGCCGGCGACTTTGCAGCGGGATAGACTGCGCAGCGGTGATCGAAGACGACGCGTTTCGCGGACTGGTCGAAACCCACCAGCGCGCGCTACGTGTGCATTGCTATCGCCTGCTGGGCTCGCTGCAAGACGCCGAAGACCAGACCCAGGAGACATTGCTGCGCGCGTGGCGCAATCGCGACTCGTTCGCCGGTCGCTCGTCTTTGCGCTCCTGGCTCTACCGCATCGCCACGAACGCCTGTCTCGATGAGCTCGATCGCCGCGGTCGTCGCCGCCTGTTGCCGTCGATGGTCGGCGCGCCATCAGCCAGCTTCGGGCCGAGTGGCGGGCCCGTCGACGAAACGCCCTGGCTCGAGCCATTTCCCGACGCCTGGTTGGATGTCGCCGACGCCGAGCCAGGACCTGACGTGCGGTACGAAACAAAAGAAGCGATCGGGCTCGCTTTCGTCGCCACCCTGCAGAACCTGGCCCCACGCCAACGCGCCGTGCTGCTGCTGCGCGATGTGCTGGGCTTCAGTGCGCAGGACGTCGCCTCGCTGCTCGACATGACCGTCGCGGCGGCTAACAGCGCCTTGCAGCGGGCCCGCGACCGCCTCACCGGCGTGCAGCCGCCCAATGAGTCGCGCCTGCACCCAGACGCCGAACGCGCACTCGTCGAACGCTACGTCGGCGCCTGGGAGCGCGGGGACATGGCTGCATTCATCGGTCTGCTCAAGAGCGATGCCGTCTTCAGCATGCCGCCGCTGCCCGAGTGGTACGTCGGTCGGACGGCGATTGCCGAATTCTTTGGCTGGGCAACAGGACCGGCTGGCCCTGGTCCATTCCGCTTCGTCCCCACGCGAGCTAACAACTCGCCCGCGTTCGGCATCTACGCGGGCAACGGCGAGCCGCTGATCCTGCACGTCATCGCCGCCGAAAAAGACGGCATTGCCAGCATCACCAGCTTCATGAACCCGGCCCTGTTTACGTCATTCGGTCTCGCGCCGCGTCTTGCATCGCCTGCCACACCCGATCGGCGGTAAACGGCAAGTCAAGATGCCGCACGCCAAGGGGTGAGAGCGCATCCATGACCGCATTGGCAATCGCCGGCGGCAAGCCATTCGTTCCAGCTTCGCCGACGCCTTTGGCGCCCAGCGGGTTGAGCGGACTCGGGGTCACCGTATGGTCCAGCAGCATCGGCGGCATATCGCCGGCCCGCGGGATCGCGTAATCGCCGAGCGAGCCACTCAACATCTGCCCCTGCTCGTCGAAGACGACCCGCTCCAGCATTGCCTGGCCAACCGCTTGAGCCATCCCGCCCTGGACCTGACCTTCCACGATCAGCGGGTTGACCACGTTGCCACAATCGTCCACGGCGACGACCTGCTCGATCTTGATATCGCCGGTCTCCGCATCGACGCGTACCACGGCCAGATGTGTCCCGAAAGGCCACAGGTCGCCGGGCAGGTCGAACCTATCGGTCGCCTCGAGGCCCGCCTCTTCACCGTTGGCCATTTGGCCGGGCGCGTAAGCCACACGAGCGATCTCCTGCCAGGTCACACGCCTGGACGGTGCACCGGCTACCGCAAAGCCACCGTCGACGTGCTCGACATCCTCGATCGTTGCCTCCAGCACGTGGGCCGCGATACGCCGCGCTTTGTCGATGACTTTCGTCGCCGCGCCCACGGCCGCGCTGCCGCCCAGCGTCATGCTGCGACTGGCAAAGGTGCCAACGCCACTGCCGATGGCCGCCGTGTCGCCGTGCACCACGCGAACCTCTTGCATCGGCACCTGCATCTGGTCGGCGACCACCTGGGCAAACGACGTCTCGTGACCCTGGCCGTGGCTGTGTGAGCCGGTAACCAGCGTCACCCGCCCATCCGCTTCGACACGCACCAATCCTGTCTCGCCACCCACGCTGCCACACGGCTCGACGAATGTCGAAATACCGATGCCCATCAACTCACCGCTTCGTCGGGCAGCGTCGCGCTGCGCGACCAGGTCTGCGTAGTTGGCGAGGTTGAGGGCCTTATCCAGCGCCCGCCCGTAGTCGCCCGAGTCGTACACCGCGCCCAACGCCACCGTGTAGGGGAACTCGTCAGGCTGGATGAAGTTCTTGCGGCGCAGCTCGATCGGATCCATGCCGAGCTCTTGGGCCAGGGCATCCATGCCGCGCTCGATTGCCAGCACGGATTCAGGCCGCCCCGCGCCGCGGTAGGGACCCGTCGGCGGCGTGTTCGTGAAGACCGCGTTGGTCTCTACTTCGACGTTCGAGATCCGATAGCAGCCGCCGCCCATGTTCAAGATGAACGTCGGCGGAATAGCCGTCGCCGAGTGCAGATAAGCCCCCATGTTGGCGATGTTGCGCAGCTTCAAACCAGTGACGGTGCCATCGCGTTTGGCCGCCAGCTCGACATAAATCAACATGTCGCGACCTTGCGTGGTGACCTGCATGTCCTCGCCACGCGAAGCGACCCACTTCACGGCTCGTCCGAGCCGAAGAGCCAGCGAGCAGGCCACGATGTATTCCGGTGTGGCGCCGCTCTTGGCGCCAAAGCCACCCCCAACGTCCGGCGAGATGACGCGGATGTCATCTGGTTGCAGGCCCAGAACGCGCGCCAGATCAGCCCGTGCCCCGTGCGGCGCCTGGCTCGTGATCCAGACCGTCAAGCGTGTCGGACTGTCGGCCGCACCTGGCTCGGCGACAACGCTGCGTGGCTCGAGCGCGACTGGCGCCACCCGCGGACTGTCCACGCGCACCTTGACCGTGACATCCGCCCCGCGAAACGCGAGATCAACATCGCCGCCAGCTTTCTTGAGCGTGTAGCACAGGTTGCTGTCCAACTCGGGATGTACCTTCGGCGCGTTGGGTTCGAGCGCCGTCTCGGCGTAGGACACTGCCGGCTGCGGCTCGTACTCGATTTCGACCAGGTCAACCGCGTCGTGTGCCGCCGCCGAGGATTCGGCCACGATCGCCACAATGGGTGTGCCTACCGCCGAAACATGGCCGCGCGCCAGGGGTGGGTACGGCGGCACCTTGGCGAATGGCAGCGGAATGCAGGGCACGTCGCCGACGTCCGCCAGATCCGCGGCGGTCAGAACCGCCACCACACCGGGGCTCTGCCGCGCCGCCTCGACGTCCACGCTGGTCAGCCGCGCATTCGGATAGGGCGACCGCACGAACACCAGGTGCAACACGCCTTGCGGCTGGACATCCTCGACAAAGTGGCCCTGGCCAGCCAGAAAGCGCGGATCCTCGACCCGTCGCAGCGCGCGACCTGTCGCCTTACCCGTTGTCACCACCACCTCGCCAACCTCCTCGTCATTTCTTGGGCTACCGTCAGGGTGTCGTCGCTCGGCCGCGGGCCTGCTCGACTGCGCTCTGAATGTTCCGCGCGTAGTTGCCGTCGACCTGGGCCAGGTGTTCCACAAGCTGCCGTGGCGACCAGTCCCCTTCGTCGGGGCCCGCGGCGTCGAACTCCTCGTCTGACAGGCTGAGCAACAGCGCCGCCACCTCGCCACGTAATGCCTGCGCCTTGGACAGCAGGATTTGCGCTTCGCTGAAGACTCGACCCCGCTTGGTCAACAGCTTCTGCAAATGCTGCAGGTGATCCAGCTCGTGCAGCGAATACGCGCGCAACAGGAAGTTGACGTTGCGCTGAATACCATTCCACTGCGCCGGCGCCAGGCAATCCGCTTCAGACAACGTCGCCAGCTCTCTGACGATCCGTTCTCGCTCCGCCGTAACCCGCTGCACGCTATCCAGAGCTGATGTTGTGCTGACCATGCTGGCCAGGGTAGCCGCCGCGACCGAATTACGACCGAACTACAGCGAGCGGCCGTTGTCGACGGCAATGACCTGACCGGTGATGTGTGCCGCACCCGCTGACGCCAGAAAGAGGTACGTCGGCACCATGTCGTCCGTCGTTGGCATCGTCCCGCCGGGTCGCTCCGAGCGGAACTGCTCGACCGAGACGCCGCGGTACTGCGCCAGCGCCTCGGACATGCGCGTGTGTGCCACCGGCGACACGCAGTTCACGGTGATCTTGCGTCGTTCGTCGCGTAGTTCGCGCGCCACCGCCTGAGTCAACGCAATGACTCCGGCTTTGCTAGCCGAATAATCCGCGCCGCTGACTCCGCTCTTGAGCCCGGCCAAACTCGTGGTGGTGATGATCCGACCGCTATCGCGCTCCAGCATGTGCGGCAATACCGCCTTGATGCACAGGAACGTCCCCGTCAGGTTCGCGCTCAAAACGTGGTCCCACTGGGCGGACGAGATGTCGAGAAACTTGGCCGGCGCGACAATACCCGCCAGCGTGACCAGGACGTCGATGCGACCAAATCGCGCCAGCGTCTGCTCTACAACCTGTTGAACCGCGGACGCATCGCCGACGTCGGCGGCGACGGCCAGCGCCTCACGCTGCAGCTCAGTTTCGATCGTCTCGACTACTTCGTTCGCAACGGCTCGCTCACGTCCGACGACCACCACTCGGGCGCCCGCGGCGGCCATGCCAAGACACACCGCGCGACCAATCCCGCGGCTTCCACCGGTGACAACAACAACCTGGTCTTCGAGCACCCGCCAATGCTACGGAGATCAGCCGTCGGCGAGCTTGCGCACCACGCCGTGGACGACCGCGAGGTCGATCTCGATAGCTTGGATCTCAGCCGGGTCGGAGCCAGGCACATTGCGTTCGCGGTCGATCTGCCGCGCTTGTACTTCGGCCAGCGTCCTGACGAACTGCTCGAGTTGCCGAACGTGTTGTTCTACGGAAGTCGCAGTGCTGTTAGCCATGCCCAAAGCCCCGCAAGGCGCGTGCCCGGGCGTGCCCTTGGACTGCGGCTGGACTACGGCGCCTGGGCGGCGAAGACTGCGCGAGTCAGCGTGGTCGCCCTGTCAAGCGCATCCGGTTTGTCCATAACGCCGATCGTGAACACGTCCGCGCCCCGCTTGCTGATCAGGACGGCCATCCGCTCCGGCGCCAGGCTGCGATCGCGCACGGTTGCCCATAAGGCCGCATCACCCACACCCCCGACTGGCACGTAGTCCAGTTCGTCGCGAATCAGTAACCGCAATTGCTCGGCTTGCTCAGGGGTCACACCAGCCGCCGAACTGTCCGCAAAGTAGTTCGCTTCGCGCCGAACGAGCACCATGCTGCCGCCCGCCGTGAACAGACACTCGGTGTCCGTACCGTCCACGGTGACGCCAAAGTCCGGATCCAATATTTGCGCCGGAGCGCCGACCGCTCCGGCAATCACGTCGTCCGCGGCGACCGGGCAGGCCGCGGCCTGGGCCATGGGTGCTGCCAGCACCCCACTCGTCATACTCAAACTCGCGGCCACGCCAGCCACGACTGTCATCAACGCCTTGTGCATTACGTTCCTCCACGACCTGCTTGGCAGCGTCGCCGCCAAGCTTTCGATTGCGCGAAGCCTAACAACTACCGAGCTGCGCCAACTGTGAATGAGCTCACACCTGCTTTTAGGCGGCGCGCCGCAGCGGCACCACGTTTACGGTCGCGCCCTTGCTCGTTCGACCCGTGTCGACTTTGAACCGCGCCACCAGGTGAGTGAGCTGTTCGGCGGTGGTCGCCAATTCCTGCGCCTGAGCGCTCATTTCCTGGACCTGGAGACTCATGTCCTCGGTGCTGGCGCTGACCTCTTCGGTCGTCGCGCTCTGCTCTTCGGACACGGCGGCAATGCTGTCGATCGCACTCAACACTTGAGCCGATTGCGCCGCCATCTCCTCGGTCGCCGCGGTGTTCTCCTCGACCACCGCGCTGATGCCGTGCATGGACTCGGTCACGCTGCGGCTCGAAGCGGCCATCTCCTGGGCCGCGCTGGCAATCTCGGTGACCTGGGTAACCGTGTTCTCAACAGCGCGCAGGATCTCATCGAGAGCTACTCCGGCCTGGTCGGCCTTTGCCGAGCCTTGCTCGACTTTGCTGGCGCCTGTTTGCATGGCGCCCACGGCATCCCGCGTCCCAGCCTGGACTTCGGCGATGAGCTGGGCAATCTGTTTGGTTTCGCGCGACGAGCGCTCGGCCAGTTTGCGGACTTCGTCCGCCACCACGGCGAACCCCTTGCCGTGCTCGCCCGCGCGAGCCGCTTCGATCGCTGCGTTCAGCGCCAGCAAGTTCGTCTGGTCGGCGATATCGTCGATCGTTTCGACCACGGCGCCGATGCGCGCACCGAGCGTACCCAGGTCCTGCACCTTCTGCGCCGCCAGATGCACGACGCTGCGGATCTCGTTCATCGCCGCGGTCGTTTCGCGCACCGCCTGGCCGCCGTGCTCCGCCGCTGCACGGGTCTGCTGACTGCCGGCGGCAACGTTGCTCGCGTTCGCCGCGACCTGTTCCACGCCGGCGACCATGTGCGTGGCCGTCACGTTCGTCGCGTGTACCTGGCTGGCTTGCTCGGCCGCGCCACGGGCAATGCCATCGATCGCCTGACTGAGCTGGCCGACCGCCGCGCCCGTCTCTTGCGCTGAGCGGCTGGTGTCCTGCGCCCCACTCGCCACACTCTGGACCTGATCGGTCACCAGTTGAACGGACGTCCGCGTCTGCTCGGCGGCGGCACTCACATTAGCGGACGAGCGGGCAACGTCCGCCGCGGCAACCTGCACCTCTGCCACCAGCTCCTGCAGGCTCTCCCGCATCCGCGCGAATGCCAGCCCGAGCTGATCTCGCTCAGACGCGACCGATACTTCGTGCG